>JBEPYC010000453.1:0-3572 GCA_041641555.1 Chitinivibrionales bacterium
TCGTCGAGGGTGCACCCGAATCTGCTTTGTCCGAAACAATTCGACCATCGTTTCATCGGCAATGTCGCTCCCTTGGGCAAGACTCCGCAAGTAGCCAAGCTCCAGCAACACGAAATCTTCGGCACATGCCGCACCCATGTCCACCCCCGAAGCCTTCACTGCGAGAGCGGGCACCTGATTACCCACCGGATCGGCGATCGCAAGCTTGACCGAGGAGTTCCCCCCGCCATGCATGGCCAGGTCGGGCTCGTTGCCGGTAAGCCGGGTCATGTACAGGCATTGTCCGATTCGGGAATCGGGTATTTGTTTACTTTTCCGACCATATCGCCGTGCGTCGGTCTCTGACCAGCTGTTTTTCATATCTTTCACCTCTCCAATGCTTCCATGAATGCCGGCAGATTCTCCGAAGGTCCTCCTCCTTTGAACACTGCGCTTCCCGATACAACCAGGTCAGCTTTGGCCGAAGCTACTTCGGCGATATTCTTCCCTGTCACCCCGCCATCGATCATCACCAGCACGTCCCGCCCCGCCCGTGTGCTCATATCCCGCACATTTTTCACCCGTTGGGCCGTCTCGGGCAGATACGACTGATCGGCAAACCCCGCGTTGATCGCTACCAAAACCACCATGTCAACCAGTGGAAACAGCGGTTCGAGAACGGACAATGGAGTCGATGGGTTCAAAGCGACACCCGCCAGAACCCCGCGCTCCGGATCGTTAGCATTGGTTGCGCGGCGAATTTTCTGTAAGGAGGCGTGTATATGGTGTGAGCTTTCGGGGTGCACGGTTATCATGTCGGCTCCTGCATGAACGCAATCCTCGACAAACCGTTCCGGTCTATCCACCAACAGGTGCACATCCTTGAACATCGTGGTTTTCACGGCCTTGACATACCAGGGACCGGCAGTAAGCAGCGGCACAAAGCTGCTATCCATAAGATCAAAATGGGCAAACCCGCACCCGAGACTCTCCAGTTCACGCATGTCCTGTCCCAGATTCATCTGATCGGCGCTGACAACGCCTACACTGACTGCGGGACATTTACTCCGAACCAGCATCTGTATCTCACCACTCATAGGGCACACCTTTTTTGCGATTATGTGCAGTCCTCTGCCCGTACCGGCAGTACCACAACAGCGCTGCGCAAAGCAACCGGACGGTACTGTCGATGGTTCAAGGGTTTCAGCCCTTTCGTTTCAACTCTTCGTACATCTCCATTGCTTCATTCACGCCGAGTCCGTCGTGCACCACACCACGAACGGCCTGAATCATGGCGATCGGAGCTTCAGACTGAAAGATGTTCCGTCCCATGTCAACCCCCGATGCACCCTGATCGATAGCATTACGCGCCATGGCCAGCGCCTCGCGTTCCGGCAATTTCTTGCCCCCCGCGATAACGATCGGGACAGGGCATGCAGCGGTAACGGTCTCAAAGTCTTTTTCGACGTAATACGTCTTTACAAAAGCCGCTCCCAGCTCGGCACAAATCCGGGTCGCCAGCCTCATGTACTTGGCATCGCGCACAAGCTCTCTGCCAACCGCGGTCACACCCAGAACCGGTATGCCGTATTTCATCCCGGCATCCACAAGCCGCGTCAGGTTGTGCACCGACTGGGTCTCGTTTTCTCCCCCGATAAAGACCTGCACCGCAACCGCATTGACGTTCATCCGAAGAGCATCGTCCATGGCAACAGCGATATTCTCGTTGGAGAGTTCTTTGAGAACGCTCGGACCGCCACTGGCCCGCATGACGACTCCCTGGGAGGTCTGGGCCGGAATGATTGAACGGAGGACCCCGCGGGTACACATGAGCGCATCGGCATACGGCTCCAACGGCAAAATCGAAACATCTATTCGTTCCAGGCCGGTCGTCGGTCCCTGGAAATACCCGTGATCGAATGCGAGCATCACTGTCTTGCCCGAGGATGGATTAAAGATTCGTGACAGGCGGTTTTTCATGCCCCAGTCGTAAGCATTCGAACCCTTCAGAAAAAAGGCCTCGTTTTTCTGAGGTATATCCAAGTGATAGTTTTTTTCCTGCCTGGAGGCATCGGCTTCGGGCATAGCACTACTCCTTAGTAGGGTGGTACGAGGGAAATAATCCGGCATAGAGAAGAAGGAGGGAAATATAAAATGGATCGGTCACCCCACACCAATTACTGGCTTCGTCACGAAGAAACCGGTGCAGTGGTCGAACTCAGAACTCCCCTTGCAACCGAGCCGTGGTAAAGCTTCTTCAAGCAGGGCAGACACTGCATGCCTCCCGCAATACACCGGCCCATGAAAATTCTGGTGTGCGATAGTGCAACCGAACCAATTCTGGTGCAGGAACACCCGGTAGAAAAGCCCGGGTGAAATCAGGACCAACGATACACCCGGGGGAAGCATGTAATCCAGAGGTGACGGAGGAAGACTGTTACTTGGGCAGTGCTCCTAAAGCGAGGCCTACTGCATGCCCCGCATCGTAGGCGTCCTTGTATCGGGCAGCCTCAACCGCGCCCGCTTTGGCAATATCCCAGGCACCGGGCAAACGGACGACCGTCTTACCCATGTTCAGGGCCAGGCCAATTTCGCTGAGAGTTCCGTAGGAGCCGGGAAATGCGATCAGCACATCCGATGTGCGAACGACAAGGACATTTCTGCCGATTCCCATACCGGTGGGTATAGCGAAATCGACATACGGATTGGCATCGTCTTTGTTTTCGGTCGGAAGTATTCCGAGTACCGTACCGCCCCTCTCCCGCGCGCCTTCGGCCGCGGCTTCCATAACCCCGCCGAGACCGCCGCACACAAGCACGGCATCGTTGATTGCGATCTGGTTCCCGACTTCTCGAGCAAGCTCCCGCGTCTGAGATGAAATATCACGTCCACCAACCACACCGATAACAGGCTTTCTTTGTGGCATGTATGCCTCCAGGGCGAATTGCCCGGGGGTGGGCCATCAGCCGGGGTGTTACAACCCAAGCGAAAGCTGGAGATTCAACTCTCGGTCCCACAGATCCCAGGCGGTACTCAATCGAAGTGACCGGGAGAAAAGATACGAATGGGTGACGCCAAATTCCACTGCAGTCCCGATTTTATGAGTCACAGCGACGTTATCGGCATCGAAATCCCGCGTAGTCAGATATCGGATATCGAAGGGATCGAACAGCCGGCCGTTGGCTGACAGAGAACTGGCAAAGAATACTTCTCCATAGAGGTCTTCGAAATAATACCATCCGTCAGAGTTCACATTTCGCGCCAGAGGAAACACGGTGCTGATTCGATTGGTAAAGCTGTAGTAGGCATCAGAAGGCCGTTTCAGTCCTCCAACCGAGTACTTTTGTCCCCCATCCAAGAAAGATCCGGAGAAACCGGCCCGTTCCACAATCGTCCAGTTTTTCGAAACAGGAAACCCCGCACCTCCAGAGACGCCGAAAGCGAAAGCTGCAAGATGATCTGCTTTGAAATTCAGACTGTCGAGGCGGTTTACCGGAATGATCGCGGGTGCGATATATGCCGAACCCCATCGGGCATGGGCCATATTGTACCCTGCATCTTCAGTTCTATACGCCCACTGGCTGGCTGCGAGA
>JBEPYC010000454.1:0-3563 GCA_041641555.1 Chitinivibrionales bacterium
CCTGGTGGCCTGAGACCTCCGAAGGTGAGCTGTATGATCTGACTACCGATCCCGATGAGTTCCACAATATCTTCGATGACCCCGCACACCGTCAAACCAGGGATCGTCTCCTAACCGAGCTTTTGATGAAATACGCGAAAGCCGGTCCGCAACAGCCGATTGCCGATTCCTACTGGTGATCTTCGGTGTCCCAAAACACCTGATGTAAACTGTTCGGAACTCCTGCATTTTCCGATAGCATTAGTCTTGACCTTACTTGCATGATGGAGTACAATAAAGACCCATGCTCTAATGCCGAAAAGCAGACCTGAGAACAGGAGAATCGCGCCAGGTGGCTCAAAAAACCGTGACTGTGACCGCGAAAAAAATTGCGTCGCGGATCGAACACACGAAACACTCCGTACTTCCGCCGGCCAAAAAACTTGCCGAAGAGCTTGGTGTTTCGTATTCATCGGTTCTTAAAGCCCTGGTAATACTGGAAAATCGGGGAATTGTTCGGTGTCGGAGAGGAAAGCCGACCGAGATCCTCAAAACCTACAATCTCAACCTTTCAGAGATCGAGCCTCCATCAGCAGCAAGCAAACTCGCTCAAAAACTGTGGCAGCGCATTGCTTCGGGCCACTATCAGACTGGCGTTCCCTTTCCGTCCTCGAGCTATCTTACCAGAGAATTCCGGGTTTCATCCCATACCCTCCAGGAAGCCTTTGCCCAACTTGAGACTCAAAAGCGAATCCACCGTGAAGGTACCAGGTGGGTGGTAGGCCCAGAGATAGTGACGGAAAATGTTGCTTGCGGCGACAGCAGAAGCGCACCCACCATCGTAGTTGTTTTACCGGGAACACTGAGGTACTGGCAGTTTTACAGTCACCCCCATTTTCAGCAATTTGTCACGATCTGGAATATCGAGCTGCAAAAAAGCGGTTTCAGGCAGCATCTCGTTATCGCCAACTTAGATCAAAAGCAACCCTCCTTTGCCACGACGGGAATAGATAATGCAGAACGTCTGATTCGGGATTTGGGTGAAAACTACCGAGGTGCTTTAGTCAACATCAGTGGCGACACCGAGAACCTGGGAATGTGGCTCAGGGTGTTGTGCAAGTTTGATGCACCTGTCGTATACTATGATTCCACCGGTCAAGGGGGCGAATTCGTCAGGGGGAAAGACGGACTGACGGATTCTTTTTTCCGGCTCTACTTTGATGAATACGAAGCAATCCGGCTGGCGTTACAAACTTTCGCGGACCAGGGGCATCGAACCGTAGGGTTCCCGAATATCGCAAGGCACATGGTGCCGGCCTGGCACTCACAATATGGACGGTTCCGGGACAAGGCCGGTTCATCCCAGGATCGCCCGACCACTGCCGATGGCAAGACATACTGGACGAGTCGCCGGATAGAATACGCTTCTTCGACTGCGGCACTCCTGAAACCCTCGATCGATGTGCGTTCGGCAATGCATTCCGAGAGTTTCTGGGCATTCGGCATGAAAGGTAACGAGCGTCCTTTCTCGGAGCGGGTGGCGACCTCTTTGAACGTGAATTCCGATGTCAGAATTCACAACGTACGAAACGCATCTCAGGCCCTTCTTCAAGGTACACCTTCTCTGGTGAGTCTACTGCGGGAAGGCGTCACGGCTATTCTGGCGCTCAACGACGCCATGGCATTGGACTACCATGAATGGTTCAGAGCCGTTGGCATAGAAATCCCCGATAAGATCTCCTTGATGTCATTCGACAACAGGTCCGAGTCGGTGGTTGCCCCAATATCGACAATCGATTTCGGGTTTTACCGGCTCGGATTCCTGGCAGCTCATCTTTTCCTCAGAGATATGCCCATCCGCACGGATCATCGTGGCTGGCTGCGAGGTCATTGCTCCTTCATCGATCGCGGCTCGGTTTCCCGCCCAGGAAAAGAACCCTTGAGTCTTCCGGGCATATCGCTGCCCGAATCGGAAATCAACTCATCGGATCCATGGGATCTGACGTAAGTGGGGTATTGCTGTTGCCGCAGGTTGATAGTCGCTCACCATCATGTGCCCGCCATTACGCCGTTGGTCATCACCACCAAACGTTTTCGCAGAAGAACCGAGTTCCGGCAGACCGATTCTGGCAATTTGCCAAACAGCAACCGACCATCTCAGTTCCTCATCAGCTCGTACCTCTTCGGTACCAGACTCTCGGGAAGAGTTCGTGGGTTAGAATGGACACCACGTTGGGCCCTTCTGTTTTGCGGTGGATGTCCATAGCTCTGATATGTGACAGCAGCTCGCAGGGAGCGAACTCGTGACCATAGAGAAGCCGGTAACTTCCGCTTACGATAGGCGTAAACATATTCATTTCTTGAATAATAGTATGAATCGGGTCAATAGTATCGAATCCTTCGACTGTACGAGTTCCCAGTGAATCGATCGTTTCGCTGAAAACCTGACCGTGAAGCTTTTTCAGATCGGACATTTTGGGGGACTTTTCAGCAAAAATGTGCGCATAGGCCTGGCCGAACCGAAAGTTGCGGCTGGGTTCACCACAGGTAATCGCAAGGTCGCCCAAACCTGCTCGTCCCGAAAATGTCGACCAGCGTCCGCCAAGAAACATTCCGATATCCCTCATCTCTACCATTGACCGTGAGAAGTAATCCCCAATCACACTCCGGCCCAGCTCGCATCCGGCGAAAACACCTGCCACGATAGCGAAAATATTCTTGAGAGCACCGCCGACTTCCACGCCGGCAATATCGCGGGTAATTTTGACATCGAAAATCGGGGTATTCAGCAGTTCCTGCAACCGGAACAGAAGTGCTCTGCTTGGCGAGCCGATAGTTACTCCGACCGGATGCCCTCGAGCAATATCCTGGGCAAACGATGGTCCTCCAAGGGATGCGATCAGTCGTGGAGAGGTTCCAAGCTCCTGGGATATCACCTGCGAGACTCTGAGCTGAGATTTCTTTTCGATACCCTTGGCAAGGTTGAGAAGAGCAACTCCGGGCGGAAGAAAGGATTTGAGCGACTGCATGAGTTCGCGGACATGCTGGGTGGGAACGGCGATAACGATAAGATCGCTACCGGTTATGGCACGCTCCAGGGAATCGGTTGCGCCGATCAGGGGGGACAGCTCGACGCCGGGGAGTCGATCGGGGTTACGGTGTCCGGATCCGATGTGTCTGGCTCTTGAGTCGGTCCGGGCGAATATCTGTATTTCGGGCGGGTTTGGAATACAGCTCAGATGTTGGGCGAATGCCGTTCCGAAGCTGCCTGCGCCCAGGACGGTGACTTTGCGAAAATTATGCATGTCGTGAAAATACAGCTTTTTGCGTGTCCAACGCGCGTGTAATAGACAGCCGTGAAATCCGTACTTCTACGGACGGCATTCTGAGGTTGGACAACAAGGACCGGATTTCCGCAATCACTTCTTCTGGAACCGAATCTACCGAAATTCGTGCCGGTAGTATACAATAAAATGGGCAGACCTCGGCATATGAACTTTCGGCTGCGTCCCGATGCGTATCGATCCCGATCGGAAATATCCGGAGTACGAAATCGGGCGTCGTTTCTCAAGATTTTTACATAG
>JBEPYC010000455.1:0-3549 GCA_041641555.1 Chitinivibrionales bacterium
TGTAGGTCAGTTCGTCTGTCTCGCTTGGGAATCGCTGGGACTCCGCCACGAACGTCATCGCTTCAAACCCCACTTCACCATACAAACTCACCACATCGGCGATCGGATAGTCAGCTCCCAGTATGCCGGTCAGCGCAAAAGCAGGGCTGGTTTCGATTCTTCCGTCACGAGGGAAAGCGGAATTTTCATAGTTCATCCACCCGAAAAAGACCCCCGGGCCAACGCCAACATAGGCCTCGAGCAGATCGAGTACAACAAATCTCGGAACCAGTATTAGCTCAAAACCCAACAGGTGACGCGAGTAGGTCGTGGTACTCTGAATATTCTCCGTGAGATTTTGTTCTTCTACTTTGAGCCCTGGAATACCTGCGATGTAGCTGATCTGCGGGCGAATCCACAGTCCTTCCATCATTTCAATACCGGCGCCGACATTGAGCCGGAACCCTGAGCCGTAGTTCAGATAGTGATCCTGCTGTTCAATGACGGTGTCATTTCTGACGGTAATCGACCTGAACGTGTGTGCGTGCTCATCGAAATCGACTTCGCCGATTAGATTGACTTCAGGCTCACCGTAACTGTTTAACCCCCCCATGCCGAACCCGTATCCCATATCGCCATAGATTTTGATTCCCTGTGCCGAAACGGCTGATGTCAGGGCGACTGCGGCAAAAATAGCTATGCGGATGGATTTGATCATTGAAGCCTCCTTTGTGAGTTGGGATACCTCTTCTGTACGCTCGTTTTCGGTATATGGTTACTTGCTGATGCGAGGCTGACCCGAAGCATAGGTTCGATAGTCGATGCCGGGAAAGATGTTGTTGTGCGATTCGAGCGTCCCGAGGAATTCCCTATCGATATTTTTCGCCCTCAACTCTTCATAGAGTCGATTGAAATTTGCCACGTGCTCCTTGGTGCGCCGCTGCGCATACTGCACCATCGTACCAGTCTTCATGATGAATGCCCAGTCACTTGATTGGGCCAGAAGAAGCTCTCGGGCCATCTGATTGAGAATCCGACGTTCGGTCCCTTGTGCCGTTTTCTTTCGGCTGGCCAGCGACACCATTCGTTCTTCCATTTTATGCAGATGCCGGTAGATCCAGTCGTTGCGGTTTTCGAGCCATACCTCCGAATACCCCTTCAGACCCCAGCTGGAAAACGATGGCGTACAGACCTGGTTCTCGGGGTAGGTTGCCAGATAATCCGACGGAGAGCAGAGGGCGAGAGCTTCCTGTTCAAAGGAGATCTTCCGGATCAATGCATCGAGCCAGTCCGGCCCTTCATACCACCAGTGACCAAACAGCTCGGCATCATAGGGTGCCACGACAATAGGTCGTCGATCCATGATGGATGCCAGATATTCGACCTGCTTTTCGCGATTATACGTAAAATTCCCCGCGTGCCGGGAGACTTTCCGCAGGGCACGGTCACGATCATAGGGTTCTTTGTTGTCGGTTTTTCCCGTGATACGGTAATACTTCATACCCGTATTGATCCGTATACCCATCGGGTCGATATATGGCCGAATGTATTCCATATCCAGATCGAAACCGATATCCCGGTAATACTCCCGGTAATCGAAATCTCCCGGGTAGCCTGCTTTGGAACTCCACACTGACTTGGAGGATTCGATATCACGGCCAAACGCAGCGACGTCGGTGCCCTCGCAAATAACCGGAGCAAACACCCCATATTTGGGCCGCGGCTCGGCGAAGAGAATCCCGTGAGTATCGGTGAAAAAATACCGGACTCCGGCATCCTGCAGAATACCTTCGATCCCCGGTTTGTACCCGCATTCAGGAAGCCATATCCCCTGGGGCTGCGTGTCGAAAAACAAACGATGAGACTCCACGGCGGTCGTGACCTGCGCCCGAATGGCCTCCTCGAAATGCATGTTCGGGAAAAATCCGTGTGTCGCACCGGAGGTAATGATTTCCAATGCACCACGTTTCTGAAGCGATGCGAATGCCGCCACCAGATTGCAGTCATTTTTCTCTGCAAAAACAAATCGGCACCGCTCGAAACGAGCCAGATACATCCGGGCTAACGCTTCGAATGCTTTGTCGCCCCGCGTGCGGTCGATTTCGTGGTGTGCAAGATCGATCAGGCGATCGATATGCCGAAGGTATCTTTGCTGAAGGAGCGGGTCGGTGAGCATGCTGCACAGTGGCGGCGTCAGGGACATGGTTACCCGAAACGGTATGCCGTCGTCGAGAAGTCTCTCGAATGTGTCCAGCAGTGGGATGTACGTCTCTGTCATGGCTTCGAACAACCAGTTCTCTTCCATGACGTAATCACACTCAGGATGTCGTACGTAGGGCAGATGTGCATGGAGCACAAGACATAAGTAGCCGTGAGGCTTCGAGTTGTTCATCGGAAATCCAATGCCCCATGAGGCCGGGGCTGCCACAAACGAGGAGAGTTCACCGGTACCATCGCGAAAGTTGCCACGGATGAGGTTGTCCTGCCCGGAGGGTTTACCTGGCTCCAGGGGGAATGGATCGTTTTCATCGCACGCAACATAACATTGTCGGGCGGAGCGCTCGTCTGCCGGGTGCTCCGCCCTGTATCAAAGATAATCTGTCGGATCGATATCCCGCGAGAGCCCCCGCGAGCACGCATTTGTATGGATGAATTGTGCCCTTTATCGTGATCCCGGGCTCGATCCAAGAAAGAGCGAATGGCCGGGGCTGTTTTCGCTTGCCCCGATGTGCAACCCGATTCCGGGAACGGCCAGGCCTTGTTCTTCGGCGGCTTCTTCCATTCCCCCGCTTGCTCCGGAACCAGACGCACCGGCCGACATTCTGATCAGCTCGGGAGTGTTCACGGTTTGCCAGCGCTCATCGGTACGATCACTGACCACTCCGCGAGGAACCGTGACCGGCTTTGAAATCGCGATGCGGTGGTACCGGCCATCGGAAGCGATATGACCAATCTCAACCGTGTAGGTATGCCCAGCCTGCGGAACCTGCAGGTACCAGTTATTTGCATACATGTTGATCTGATAGTCATACTGGTTCTCTTCTTCGGATACGTCTATGAGTCGAAGAACTCTCACCGATTCCTTGAACGCTTCATCCCCGAGCGCCTTCTGGGCCTCTTCGATCTCCGATGGTTGGATCTCCCAGTAGGCATAGAGCCATTCCGGGTCACGAGCCAGCGCATAAATGTAGGTTTCTTCGTAGGATTCGGGAACTTTGGTGTCAAAGAAATACCGTGGGCCGGGTGTGGGTTTCTTACCCATTCCCAGGTCTCGAAGAACCTCTTCGTCGACTCTGCGGTTTCTGCCCCGTCGGAACAACCCAGCCCGTTTCGGACTCTTGCGCTTTTTCTCTGATTTTCGGGGTGAAGGCGCCACTGCCGAGCGGGTCGCTTCGGCGGTAGTTTTTACCTTCTCGACAGCTTCTGCGGCTGCTTCCCGGGCGGCAAGTACCGCTTTCTCCGCGGTTTGCACGACCTTTTTGGCTGCTTCGGAGGCTGCCGAAGACGTTTTCGAGGCGATATTCTCTTTTTTGCTTTTTACTGCAGCTGCCTTCTTCGGCGCAGCTTTGC
>JBEPYC010000456.1:0-3543 GCA_041641555.1 Chitinivibrionales bacterium
GCCGGCCCGCTCCCAAAGCGCGATGCGCCGGCGGTCCACGAGGCGCGCAAGCGCGGCAGGCAGCCGTTCGCCCAGCGTGTCGAGACGCTGACGCGGCCAATCCAGAAGCGTGTCGGGCCGCGGCAGCCCCCGCGCGAGATCGCGCAGCCGCTGTAGCATTTTCGTGGGAAAAGCAAGGCTGGTCAGGGAATGATCTTGTTGATGGCGTACTCGACAATCCCCGAAGCACCGGCGCGCTTGAGCTGGGGGACCACCTGCTTGATCTCACGAGCATGGATAATCGTTTCCACCGCAAACCATCCTTCATCATAAAGATGGGATATGGTAGGATTATGCAACGATGGCAGGACCCCCACCACTTTTTTGAGGTCTTTCTCCTCGATGTTGCATTTCAACCCGACATAATCTTCTGCCTCCAGCGCACCTTCGAGCAGAAGCCGAATGTTTTCGAGCTTCTTGCGCTTGCTTGCATTTTTCCAGGACGTTTTGTTGGCAATCAGGATAGTCGATGTCTCCATGAGGACATCGATAATGCGAAGATTGTTCGCACGCAGCGATGAGCCAGTCTCTGTAATCTCGACAATTGCATCTGCAAGAAGTGGAGGCTTCACTTCCGTGGCCCCCCACGAGAACTCCACATCGACCGGTATTTTTTTCTTCTGGAAATACCGTTTAGTGGCTCCCACAAGCTCAGTTGCTATCCGCTTACCTTTGAGGTCCTCTGCTTTTCGGTATCGTGATTTTTCGGGCACGGCAAGGACCCATTTACATTTCTGCCTGGTGGATTTACTGTACTCCATCTCGCAAATGTGCTCTACCTTGGCCTTGTTCTCCACTGTCCAGTCATACCCGGTAATGCCCGCATCCAGGACTCCCTGCTCGACGTATCGGGCCATCTCCTGCGGACGCATGAGCACCAGATCCAGCTCAGGGTCATCACTGGAAGGATAATAGGAGCGGTAACCGGACTTGATGTGAATACCCGCTTTTCCGAAAAGCTCGATCGTCGATTTTTCCAAGCTTCCCTTCGGCAATCCAAGCCTTAGTTTCATTTGTTCAACGCCTTTCTAAATGATTCGGTCAGCGCCGGCACGACCTCGAGGGCGTTTCCGACAATTCCCAGGTTTGCGATCTGAAATATGTCTGCATCGGGGTCGGTATTTACCGCAATGATGTAATCTGAAGACTGCATACCTGCCTGATGCTGCACCGAACCGGATATCCCACAGGCGATATAGAGCTTAGGGCAAACTGTCTTTCCCGTCTGCCCAACCTGATGTGAATATGGAATCCATCCGGAGTCCACTGCCGCTCTGCTGGCTCCGACAGCCCCACCCAGCACTTCTGCCAACTCACGCAACATCTCGAAATTCTCGGGTTTCTGCATGCCCCGACCACCTGCGACAATAATATCGGCTTCGGTGATGTTCACTGTCGATTCGACTTCTTTGACGATATCGATGACGTTTGTCCGTTCCTGCACCGTGCCTTCGGCGACCTTATGAACGATCACTTCTCCCTGTCGGTGATCGTCTTTCACCGCCGGCTTCATGACCTTGTGGCGCACCGTTGCCATCTGCGGACGATGATGCGGACAGATAATCGTTGCCATCAGGTTACCACCGAATGCAGGACGAGTGCCAAGAAGCAGCTTTTTGTCCACGTCGATTTCCAGCTTGGTACAATCGGCCGTTAACCCGCCATACACTTTTGCCGCTACTTTTGGAATGAATGAGCGGCCTACTGCAGTGGCTCCGGCAAGAAAGATGGATGGTTTCTGGTCATCGATAAAGGAGCTGACCAAGCCGGCATATATTTCATCGCGAAAATTTTCGAGGTCAGGTCCATCGTAGTAAACCACCTTGTCGGCACCGAATTTCACCAGCTCTTCGGCTTTGGAATTCAGATTGTGCCCGAGGACAACCGCAATGAGCTGCTCACCAAGCGCATCGGCCAGTTTCCTCCCTTCTCCAAGCATCTCGTAAGAGACTCCGTGAATCTCTCCGCCCCGCTGTTCGATAAAGACGCCGACATGAGAATAGTTTGCAGCTTCAGCAGCCGCCGCACCCGCTTCTTTTTCGATTTCGATCGCGTTGAACTTCTTACATGCTTCTACACAGGCAGCACAGTAATTACACTTGTCGGTATCGATTACAGCTTTTTTATCTACAATTTTGATCGCATCCTGAGCACATGCACGAACACACAGGCTGCAGCCGATGCATTTCTCGAGGTCTACCTTGATTCCCATTGCGACACCCTTTACTTGATAACGTTGAGATCCAATATAGTCGAAACTGTTTTTTCCACCATGTCCGCCACATCCCCCGTCATCTTCTCTCCTCCGGACTTTTTGGGCGGTACAAAGGAACGCAGCACCTGGGTGGGACTTCCCTTGAGACCGATATTATCGGCCTCTGCATTCAAGTCCGCTGCGGTCAACTGCTTAATCTCGGCCTTCTTCGCGCGCATTTTACCCTTCAGCGATGCCATGCGCGGTTCATTAATCTCTTTTACAACGGTAATCAAGGAAGGAAGCGGCATATCGATGACTTCATAACCGTCTTCCATGAGGCGCTCAACACGGATGTTCGAACCGCTGATTTCTTCGACTTTCCGTACCCAGGCAACAAATGGAATATCCAGCATTTCTGCTACTCCGGGACCTACCTGCGCGGTATCACCATCGACTGCCTGTTTCCCGCAAATGATCAGATCCACTTTGCCCAGGCTCTTGATGCCGCGAGACAAGGTGTAACTGGTCGCCCAGGTATCCGAACCGGCAAACGCCCGGTCGCTAACAAGATATCCTTCATCGGCGCCCATGGCCAGAGCACTCCGAAGAGCAGTCTCCGCCTGGGGAGGCCCCATCGAAATGACTTTAACCGTTCCCCCGACCCGATCCTTGATACGCAAGGCTTCTTCGATAGCATATTCATCGAATGGATTCACTACGGCATCGACACCATCTCTGACAAGAGTCCCGGTCTCGGGATTGATCTGCACTTGTGTCGTGCCCGGTACTTGCTTAATGCAAACAACAATGTTCACGGTAGATACACCCCCGCGAAAAGGTTAAACGATCACCCAGCCGTCGGTATCGGAAAACAGCAGTTCTCCTCAACCACAAAATGAACAGGTATTTATTAGTCTGTAAGAATCACCGGCGGAGCGCAGAACATAAGCGTTCAAAATACTACACGAGGCTGACCGGATCAATAGAAACCGGCATATTTCACCACGGAGCAATGAATGTGTGGCATAAAGCGGACCGCCTCAGCGTGGCAGGACAACAGCGGCTTCGGTACTACTCAGAGCGAAAAGTACTTACGCTCGACCTGCTCCATCTCTTCGCGCTCGGAGTCGGAATGGTGGTCATACCCGAGCAGATGCACAACACCATGAACAAACATCCTGCTCACTTCTTGATCATATTCCACTCCGTATCTTCGCGCCTGAACCGCACACCTCTGGAGTGAAATGTAGATCTCCCCAAGCAGGTCGGGGTCAGGGAAGGGAAACGAAAGCACATCGGTTGGCCGG
>JBEPYC010000457.1:0-3532 GCA_041641555.1 Chitinivibrionales bacterium
CTCAAAAGAACTTGCCAGGAGGGCACGGGCAGACAATGGGGTGAAAAAAGCAGTTCAGTATGTCGAAGAAGCTCTTTCTCGGATTTAACGGCGTTTGAGCCCGTTAGCCCGTCCAGTTTCTCTCAGGCGTGGGGATTAGCTCGTGCATGCTGTGCGATCGACCCAGTCAGGTGCAGTTCAGGCCCGGCACGGAAAAGGAATTTAAAAGTGCCCTCCCCCTTTGGTTCCTGCACAAAAAAAAGCGATGTGGTACCCCGACGGGTCACAAAATCATCTCCTCACGACCTCACATCGGATTATAATTGACGTAATCGCGCAAACATTGCATACTGCAGAGTGAACAAGGGATCCACAAGTGCTTTCAAGTAGAATAAATACAAGCGGATACATCGTAGCGGCCGCAATGAGCGCAATACTCTTCGGTGGGTGCTCCCCTGCTGTTACCTACCGCATGGAACCCGAGTATCGTCAGTCTGGATTTTCGATGAAAAGATTAGCTGACTGCAGCATGACCGTCTTTCCGCTTCTCTCATCGCTGGGTCCGGATACGACACGTTTTTTTTCAGCATTCAGGCACGAAAAACTTCTTTCTCGCATGCGTCCTGATATCCAGGTTACCCGTTCGGATCGGTTCCAGAATGAAGTCCGCGCTGTCTATGGAAAAGCTACGGCCGACTCCTTCCTCCACGCATTAGGGGATGGCCATGTAGCAGTGCTTCAGACCACCGATTCGGTATGGAATCTTGTGAAAACCGACTTTGCAGTGGTAACACGGATTGCAAATGGCCTCACGATTCACGCATTCAGCGGGAAAACAAAAAGAAAAGTTACGCTGGAGCTCGAGATCTGGGACCCAACACTTCCTGAAGTCGTCTGGAGAGCCACGGCGAAAGCCGAAAATCTGGATAGGTCGATGTCGGACAGGGATTTTGTTTTCTCGGCATTGCGGAAGGCGTATGATCATTTTCCGGTATACCAACCAGGAATGAACGAGACAAACTGGTAAGATCCGAGCAAAGCCGGGATATCAACTACTTAGTATATTGTAGCAACACGAGAGGATAATGAAAGAAACTGCCGAACGAGTCGTACGTCTCGGCCTCAAACGGAACCCCAGGAAGGTTTTCGATGAAGTCGAGGCGGTTACCGCGGAAATGGTTCGAGAGGGATGGTCCCTGACAGAAACCATCATAGAGGATTCGCTTGGATACATTCACCTTCTGTTCGATCGTGATATATGCACTTTTGAGAGTCCGTGAAGTCCGCAAGATGCACGTTCTTGCTCACCACACATAAGGAGCATCATGATGAAATACGAACTGCAGGACATAGGCAAATACCAGGTAATCCATATTGTCGGAAATATGGACGCTGAAACCAGCACCAAAGATCTCGATGAGCATCTCGAAAAAACGATGAAAGCGGGACATCACCACTTTGTTTTCAACCTCGAGCGTACGACCTATCTGGACAGCGCAGGAATCAGCGTTTTTATTCACTGTCTCTGCGATGTACAGGAAAACAACGGTTCCATTCATATCATCGCCGAAGATAATCAGGTGCGACGAGTGCTCGAGATGGTAGGAATCACCCGTCTTATCAAGACCTATCAGTCGCAGGAAGAATTTGCAACTGAACACAAGGTGCCGGTGTGAAAATACGCTGGATTCTTCGGGCCACAGTGCTGGCAGGGGTGACTCTCTTTGCTGGCTGTCGCACGCACGGAACGGTGCTGGACCTGACCGGCAACCAAATCCGGTTGTCGCATCTGGATGTAGACCCACAGGGGAATTTGACCATACGGCAAGGCGCTACGGTCAGGACCGTTTCCCTCGATGAAATCAGCTCAATCGAATTGTATCCAGACGATATCGAAAATGCAGGGGGGCGTTTGTTTTACCGTGCAGAAGTTGTACTGGCCAATGGTGATATTGTTCCCGCAAAAGCTCGCGACCGAAGGGACAAGCAGACCGAGCCGAAAGCCTATGTTCATATCGACTCCGAAATAGTCGGACAATCAAACAAGGGCGTGGTTCGCATCGCATTACGAAATGTGCAAAAGCTGGTGATCGAGTGAACGTATTCCGCGGGAACTGTTTTCGTACCGTCGAGCTGACCGGAAAAGCCGTGCGACGGTGCCGTGGATTCTCCCATATACGCCGATTGTTTTTCTTGAGCGGTGGCTGCTCACAGTCAGGCATGACCGCAATGGCGATCCTGCTGGTCGGGCTCACACTGGCATTCTTCACCGCCGCATCCCTTATCGCTGCGCGCCTGGTGGTTACGCGATGGCAGCCCACATTGGCTAATTCCGAACGTTTGCTGAAAAACCGTAAGTACGACGAGGCATTGGCTTTGGCAGAAAAACTCGAAGCTCGTGGGCACAATGCCCCGCGAGTGCAGGTTCTTCAGGGAAAAGTCTGGCTGGCCCGTGCATGGAAACGTCTCGAAAAGGAGAACTGGGCCAGTTACGGCAAAAACGATAACGACTGGTTTCCCGGACCAGATGTAGACCGTGCAGAGGATCATTTCAAGAAAGCCCTCGAGATGAATCCAGACAACATTCCTGCACATTATTACCTTGGCATCATCTACATGGAAAAAGGATGGTACTCATCGGCAGAATCCGAGTTTCTGGCCGTTTTAAACCAGGACGAGGAGCAGATTCTTGCGCGCGTGAACCTGGCGACACTCTACACGAAACAGCAGCAATACGAACGAGCCGAAATAGAACTGAGACGTGCCTACGTAATCGAGCCTCGCTCCGTTTCGGTCGCCAAAAACATGGCACTACTTTTCCGGTATCACATTGCCCAACCCGAGTCGGCGATCGTCTGGGCAAACCGCTATCTCAATCTGGACCCCGAAGGTGACCTGGACGAATCCTTTGTCAGATCGGAACTCCTCCAGATGCTTCAGCGCTACCCCGATGTGCCTCTGGATGAGGGCAAGAAGTGGAAAAACAAAAAGAGATTCAAGTCACGAGAGTAGTGCAGCCCGGTATCAATAACTCGTGCCAACATACAGATGCCAGAACCATTGCGCCTGCGGCCGGTTATACTTACTGCGATCCCAGTCGAAACTGCCGTTCCAGTACAGAGGCACAACATCGAATGATATAATCTGCCCCACAGTCGGCATCACCAGTTTTGCACCCAGACCCGCCGTGACAGCTTTCTCTCTCTGAAAGGAGTGGTCGAACGGACGACCCCACCTTTCCCACACGTAAGCACCATCCACGAACACCGAGCCATCGAATCGGTAGTAGAAGCTCCTGAGGTCATAGCCAAGTGCTCTGAAATCAAATACAGAAAACGGGTGAAATGGTGGTGTCTGCCAGATCGGAAATCGATACTCCCCTGACAGAAGAAACAGGTTGTTTCCACGACGATGAGCATCGAGTGCTCCCGCCGGAAGCCCCCGAACGCTTGCCTCTCCCCCAGCGGATATCCGATTCAGGATCCCGCCTTCGGTATTTCGAAGAAGGATTTTTCCCCGAGTGACCAATACATCTTCTATTTCCGGTATAAGA
>JBEPYC010000458.1:0-3527 GCA_041641555.1 Chitinivibrionales bacterium
TTCTGGAGAGCATGTTCGCCACCTGCAGCAGTCGCTGTCTGACTTTGGGTTTGATGAGGTTGGCACGATCGATGGGGATTTTGGGCAGAAGACTCATGATGCGGTTGTACTCTACCAGGAGTGTGCTCGAAACCGTAAACGACTTCATGCGAACGTGATCGAAGAAGTCGAGCCAACGCTGACTGCTGAACCCGATGGCATAGTCGGTGAGAATACCTGGCAAGAAATTGATCTATGGAAGAACAACGAGTATTTCAGGCCGATCCCGGATTTGTCTATAACGCTTGCCGTGGATCCATCAGAACCAGACGTTCAGGATGATGAATATCTCCTGATCAAGGCAAGTGCCTCGCAGCAACTGAGTGTTGATGACATTATCGGGCAAAGGACAGTTCGCGATGACGCAGTGGCCGGGGATCAGATGCTTACCCTCGACTTTTACGGGCTGACTCCGGGCGAAGAATACGAACTGGTACTTCGAAGAGGCGGAGAAAACTACACGGCCGTACAGCCGTTTGTCTGGGAGAAAAGAGACAAAACAAAATATGCACCGGCTGCGGTGACATTCAAAGCCGCGGTAAGGGAATTCGAACTATTCCGCAGCACGCCCTTACGTTCGCACCAGGAGATCCGCAACGAGCGGCTGATGTTGTTGAAAAAACGCTGGGTTTACGTCTTTGCCTGCAATGCAGAAGAAGGCGGCAGCGCATGGCTGGACGGAGAATACTGGTTTGATGACAATGGAAAGGCGCACCCGGTTAACCTGCGGGGAAAAAACGAGTCTGATATCCGTCAGTCACACGCCAACAGTCGAGATACAATCGATATTCCCGCCCGTCTCAAGGGCGACTCTCTGCGCGTATTTGTCGGTGCCTCCCCCTTCCAGCTCAACAGCAAACGCATCGGGGAAATCGCTAAAGATCCCGGGGCTCGCTGTTACGAAATCGGCACCGCATCAACGCTGGGTACGATATGGTTACCCAAGCGCCTTGAGCAGCACAAGGAACTGCTCGAAGCCACTCACACCGCCGATCCCAACCTCGAAGGTGTCGAACCTGATACGCTCTTGGTGGGCGTACGCGATCTGCTTGGCCAAGCCGGCAATCGCAACAGGGAATACAGAAGAGCATTGAAGCACTACATGGAAGTGCGTTTCGATACCACCGTTCAGGACGATGGCGAAGGCAAAATCTCGCTGCAAAACTCCCAAGAACAGAGTAAACATCAGCTTGAACAGATGACTGCGGGACTGGTCATTCATGCCCTCACCGGCGGCAGAGAAGGCGCGCCCATGGATGAAGGATTGATGCGTAAATGCCTCCGAAATGATGGGGATGATTTCAAGGCCTGGCTTTCGCAAAAGATGCAGGCCCACACCCAGGCGTATGCAAAGGTTCACACTGAAGCCCAAAAAGTAGCATCATACCTGCAGGATGCCGGTTGGGAGGGTGTGGAAAGCGATATTCTGTCTCTGCTCGACAGTCGTGACGGGACGGCTACAGGGTTTGATTACCTTTTCAAATCTATTGCCGACCTTGAAAAACTCGATTATGGACGTGATATCCTTCTCAAGCACTTCGAAGGAAAGCACCCGATACTGAATGCGGATACCGGAGCTATTGCTACTGGTAAAAGTGTACACAAGAATATCGACCCGTACGTGAAAGTGATCAATTCCATGGCGCAGGTATACGCCGCAGCCCCAAAAATCCAGAAGGAGATAAAAAAGGCCCGGGTCTTTGCTCTCTACGAAAAAGGACTGAATCTGAAAATCACCCAAATGGTAGAACGGATACAACGGGCCGACTACCTCAAAGACTTTGAAAATGTCTACGATGGTGAGTCGATAGATTTCACCCGCTTCGATATTGATCCCAGCTCGGTAGCGCATTTGCAGAGCATCAAGGATGCAGAGTTCTTGATCGATAGTATGGGGGCGGTGCTGGATGGGTTGAGCTTGGCGATGGTAATCGGAACCGGTCTCGAAAAGGGAAAACTTTCGAAGAAAGAGTCCCTTGAATTCACAAAGAATGCTGCATCATTGATAATGTATGCTGGGACAAAAATGGGGAGACTGAAAGGGACTCAATTTGCTGCAATAACTAAAAGGGTAAGTCCAGCGGTCAACATCGTATTCTCGATTGTTGATGCAAGTATTTGTGCCCATGAAGGTTTGCAAGAGCTTTCCAGCGAAGACATCGACGCCGCTCTTGCCAAGGGTGCAAGCATGACTGGTCATCTTATGACGGCTGTTGGAACGGCCATGATCTTTTTCCCACCTACTTCGGCTTTTGGTATAGGTATTGTTGTGGTAGGAACTGTTATGGGAACAGGCGGAGGGGTTTGGCACGGCATTGTCGACGATAACGAACTGACTTTCTTTTTGAAAAGAACCCCCTGGGGCATCGAGGAAATCCGAAAACAGACCGCAGGTGATTTGAATAGCAACGCCAAACTGTATCTGGATTACCTCGAAAAGGAGGCAAGCAGGAATGCTTGATATGCTTACCGTTGCTCATGACAATGTGAAAGAGCACAATGAATACTACGCAATAAGAGTCTCTCCTAATGGGCGTTACTCTTATGTGCTAATTATGGGAGGGCTGTTCTTGTCGGTGTTCTCGGCCGAAATCGCAGTGATATATAAGACTTGGACAGATGCAGACTACAATTCTGCGCTGACGATGCATGTCCTCTTTTCCATAACTGCACTCTTGTTCGGTTATCTCGCCTTTTCCAACCTCAAATCCCTGTTCCAACTCAACGAAGTCCTTCTCGTACCCGAAGAGCGCAAGATCATCCTGCGCCGGGAGCGTTCCAAGAAGGTCGTGTCGGAGCACTCTGTTGATGACATCGAAATAAACCGCGAACGCGTTATGTGGGAAGACAACATGCAGTCATCGAAGTGGTTTACTCTCTACGATAAGAGGCTCCAGAAGCAGATCTTCTCGATCAGGCCGGGAGAAAAGCAATCGGATGACGCCCCCGCCTGTAGAGAATTAGAGGAGTTCTACCGAACAGTGATGAACCCGGGGCATACAAAGTCGGATTCAGAATCCTGAACCTCTGCCCGACCTGCTTTCTTGGAAGAGGCCGTTGAGACCAAAATGATCTTGCTGGATATTTGGAACTGAGTACGAGACCATCTCCGAGCAAGAGAGGAAACGCGAGGCAAAGGAAATGACCATGAAAGAATGCTTTGTCTGCAAATCTCCGACGGTGACCGAAGGAACGACAGCGGAAACCTACCAGGAAAACGGCCACCTTGTAGTAATGAAGGATATTCCGTGTCTTGTCTGCGAGACATGCGGGGAGACGTATCTGTCGACCGATACGATCCGCCACATTGAACGGTTCCTTGATACGGTAAAGAATGCCGAAGTCGAGATTGTTTCCTACCAGACCGCGGCCGCCTGAAACCGAACGGTTAGCCCCTCACTGAAATGACCTGCCCACAAGCGCCCGCCTTCGCAAGTGCTCACGGCGGGAGGGAAGGCAACTCGCTCTGGGCCGCTTGTGATCTATCT
>JBEPYC010000459.1:0-3481 GCA_041641555.1 Chitinivibrionales bacterium
ACCGGCACATGGCTTATGATGCTTTTTGCGGGAGCAAACATCGTTTTGATGCTTCCAACCGTTATCATTGCTCATGCCGGTCTCTTTCGCAAGCAGGAAAAGATGGAAAGGACCGAAGCATGAAAAAACTTCGCGTATTCATCCTCTTCCTCGGCTATGTGGGGATTGTCTGGATTATCTTTCTTGGAGTACAACGAGGAGAAGTCATGGCACGTGATGCCTGGTTTACGTTCGTAACCAAACGAATGGTTTCCGAGAAAGCACACGTGCCGATCGAAAAGTGCATTCTGGGCATTTACAAGCCAGAGTTACCCTATTCTTTCAACCCTCTCCGAAAGCTTGAAGACTCACTTGATCAGGAGTTTACGCTCGTTTCGTTTTATCAGGCCTGGGGAGAGGACGCCCAAAGTCATTTCCAGCCTGCCCTGATGAACAATGTCATACAAAACGGTTGCGTGCCAATAGTTACCTGGGAGCCCTGGGTAAGTGAATTTCAGCAGGAGCACTTGACGAAAATGCCCGAGCGTGAATGGCGTTCCCTCCGCGATGTCGCCAGGGGGAAATACGATTTCTATATCGGCGAATGGGCCAAGGCCGCGGTTGCCTGGGGAAAGCCGTTCTTCCTCCGTTTTGCCCATGAAATGACGAACCCACAGTATCCCTGGACGCCGAAAAACGGAAACACTCCCGCAGACTATATCCTGGCCTGGCGGCATGTCCGGTCGGTATTCGATTCCCTGGGCGCGAAAAACGTTATCTGGGTCTGGTGCCCCTACGGTACCGATGTGCTTGGATGGTATCCCGGTGATGACTACGTCGACTGGGTAGCAATGGATGTTTTCAACTATGGGGAGCTGCTTTTCGACGAAGGGCAGCCTCAGCGTTGGATGACGTTCGACCAGCTGGCTTCACCGCTGTACCGGGAACTCTCCACGCTCCGAAAGCCAATAATGGTTGCCGAAGTGGGGTGCAGCGATATCGGCGGAAGTCGCGAAGTCTGGTACCGTGAGATGGCAATGCAGATTCGGAACAAATTCACCAATATCAAAGCGGTAGTTCTCTTCGAAAATCCTGCCGATGTTACATCCGGTACTTGGAATATCGACTGGTCTATCGCTGAGAGTCCTTACATAATCGATGAGCTTCGCCGGGAGTTTCAAAACGAATATTTCATCCATATGCCCGATTATCTCAACAGTCTCTCATCATCACCCACTCAGGAGGAGGAACACAATGAGACTCGCTAAACTGTATCTGGCAGGTTCCCTCATATTTTTTCTGCAAACACAAGCTTTTTCGGCGCTCGTCCCCAGTGTTGAAACTCTCTATAGCCCCAACATCTACGCATATCCCTCTATCTACGGCAACGAAGTTCTTTTCCAGAACCAGGTGCAAGGCACCTATCGTTTTCTCAAAATTGACATCAGCACAAAAAGCACGACCGAACTCCGCGATAACCTCCTGAAATTCTACTGGCCAGCGGAATACGGAAACACCCACGTTGGTTACATCGAATGGGGCGGAAGCTCAGGTGGTCCGGGCGGCGGAGGCGGTATGCATCGTGTGCTATCGACCAGTGATTGCCACGTGAAAATGATGAGCACGGGAGGATCCCAGACAACCACAATCGTTTCTACTACCGCACACTACAAAGAACACATCGCAGTCGATGGTGACCGGATCGTGTGGACGGATTTCCGTTTGTTTGCGCCCGGTGATACTATCGTTGAGATCTATCTGGTAGACATGTCCAGCGGCGGCTCGGAACAAAAGATTGCAGGTCAGCAAGGTTACAAGGCCTATCCTTCCATCAGAGGTGACAAAATTGTCTGGCAGGATTATCGCCATGACACCGGCGATAAGAATGCAGATATTTTCCTGTATGATTTGCAGGGCACCTCAGAGCAGGTCATCTGCGACAATCCCGCTTACCAGTCACAGCCGGACGTGTTCGGCAACTACGTTGTCTGGCAGGACTACCGTAATACAGCAACAGATGCAGACATTTACCTGTACGATATACAATCCGGTGAAGAGAAGGTTATCTGTGACGCACCCGGCTACCAGGCTTACCCCAGGATCTATGGCGATGTCATTGTGTGGCATGACTATCGGAATGCTTCCAGCACCGATAAGAATGCAGATATCTACATGTACGATCTCACCACAGATACAGAACTCGTAGTGACTGAAAAGGCCGGCTATCAGGATGCCCCACGGATTTATGGTAACGAGATCGTGTGGTACGACAATTCGGATGGGAAGATCTACATTGCTCACGTTGATGTGACCAATGCTCGTCGTACTCAACCGTCAAAGATTCGTTCCATAGCCACTACCAGCCCTGGCGGAACCTTCGATATCAGCGGTCGGTATATTGGCCGTAGAAAACACGTTGTTCAAACAGGTATTCAGCTGATCGAACAAAACGGAGTGGTCGAGAAAGAATTCAGACAGAAGTAGAAGATGTCCGAAGGAGGGAACACGCGCAAAAATGCCCGGGAAACTTGCGTTCCCGGGTATTTTTCTATCATCTCGAACTCGCTATTCCAGGTCAGGACTTCGTAAGCACCAGACAAATCCGTCTTCTGGCCAGGGACCCGATAATCGGAATATGCATTAAGAGGCTTTCAAACTGCGCATATAGAGGCAAATGAGTGGGCTCGAATTCTTCTCTCTGCACCTGAAAACCGGCATCCAGTGCAAACTGCTTGTATGTGTCCATTGTGCGCAAACCGATATGCGACGGATCCTGTTTGAGAATGAAATTCTTGTCTTTCAGCCGCTCGAAAAGATGTTGCGGATTCGGAGTATAGATCAGAAGTCGTCCGCCGGTGCGAAGCACTCGATAGGTTTCCTGGAGCATCCCGCGAAGCATTTCATCGGTGATGTGCTCGGTAAAATCCACCGCCATTATGCCATCGATGGAATTCTGTTTCAGTGGCAGTGCTTCCCCAGCGGTACACACTCCGGCAAAGTCATCCTTGCGAGTGAACTCCCGGTGAAGCGAGCGAGCAGTCTTCAGCGAAGTGTCCGAATAGTCAATTCCAGCAAAACGCGCTCCAGTATCCGCCAGAAGAATCATCATTGTTCCGACCCCGCACCCGAAATCCAGGACCCACTCCCCTGCTTCAGGAGCAAGCAGATGCCGGACTCTCTGTACCTTCACTTGCGTAAACCGGTCGTGTTTCCGTAACCGTTCCAGATGTGTTTTATAATAGTCGGAATCGTAGTAATGACGATCAGGTATGTCACCGTGCGCGGTCATAAGTATTTCTCCACGTCGATCAACCGTTCAACATCGTAGTTTTTCTCCGAATACTGACTCTTTATGATAATACTTTTAAGTCCATCGAGTTCGATTCTATCGGTTGGTTTGTCACCGACCATGAGCGATGTATCGATATCAATGCCGAGATCCTCGACGGCCGCCAGAATCATACCCGGCCGCGGCTTACGGCATTCGGATTCCTTGCGGTAC
>JBEPYC010000460.1:0-3474 GCA_041641555.1 Chitinivibrionales bacterium
CAGCGGCGCGACATTGACATTGACTCGCCGTATCTCCCCGTTTCCGCTCTTGGTCTTGTAGATGGTGTCGATGGCGTTGAGTACGTACTGCAAGCCTTCCCGGGGGTAGGCCTCTCCGGCGACAAGGAGAACACGCTTATGGCCCTGCTCGACAAGAATTTTCACTTCACGGGCAATTTCAGACTGCTGAAGGGCACGGCGTTTTATCTCGGCGTTGTTTGCCCGGAAGGCACAGTACAGGCATTCGTTCTGGCATAGATTAGAGATATAAAGAGGTGCAAACAGAACCAGTCGCCGGCCATAAATACTGTCTTTTACATATCGTGCGGTATCGAAAAGTTTCGACACCGCTTCGGTATCATCGGCCTGCATTAAGACGGCAACGTCTTCAGCAGAAAGCCCTTTGAGTTCGCGGGCTTTTGCCAGAATCTCATCGACACGTGCTTTCGAGCTATGCTCCCGGGCTTGCTCCAGAACCGTCTGTATTTTTTGTTCATCAATGATTTGCATGATTAACCGCCATTTCTCTCGATGCTCATTTCATTATGAATGGAGCTTCTTTTGATTACGGGCACATCCCCGGACGAAGGTCCGGAAAAAGCAGACCGTGAATATACTTCAGTAATCGGCTCCCCGCATGAAAGAGCGGAGCCCGTGCGCTCGCAGTGAGAGGGACACGGGCTCGAGCGAGCGGATTACATCTTATCACGCTTCTTGTAGGTGGTATGAAGCAGATGGTGGGATTTCTTGCCCAGAGGAGCCTTGAGAAACTCCTTATAGATCTGCTGCACTTCAGGGTTCTCATGGCTCTTTCGAAGCTCCTTGCCTTCATCTTCCTTATAAATGGCTTCGATTCGCCTGGCCCGGACACTGTCATCGGTGAAACGGGGCTGTCCGCCTCCGCCAATACACCCCCCGGGACAGGTCATCACTTCGATAAAGTGATAGTCTGCGGTACCGCTGCGCAGTCCTTCCAGAATCTTGCGCGCGTTTCCAAGTCCGTGGGCCACAGCGACTTTCAGTTCGACACCTTCAAGGAACGACCATTCAGGGACCGTACCGGTGATGGTAATGGAGGCATCCTTGAGTCCCTTGAGACCTGCCACAGGGGTAATATGCAGGTTTTCCAGGGGAAGCTCTTTGCCGGTGATGATCTCCCAGGCTGTGCGCAACGCGGCTTCCATAACCCCGCCGGTGTTGGCGAAGATGTCCGCGGCACCGGATCCCAGACCGATAGGGGAGTCCATCTTCTCTTCAGGAAGCAGATCGAAACCGATTCCTGCCTGTTTGATCATGCGACCGAGTTCACGAGTCGTCAGTACATAGTCGACATCCTGAAACCCGCTGTCATCCATTTCCGGGCGGTCGCACTCAAACTTCTTCGCGGTGCAGGGCATGACGGAGACGACCACGATATCTTCGGCTTTTTTCCCGATTTTCGATGCGTAATAGGTTTTGGCCACTGCGCCGAACATCTGCTGCGGTGATTTGCAGGTTGAGAGGTTCGGCAGGTATTCCGGGTAGTAGTACTCGGCAAATTTGATCCACCCCGGAGAGCAGGAAGTAAACATCGGCAACGCAACCGGTTCTTTGTCGACAAGGCCTTTCTTGAGCCGGGTAAGAAGCTCGGTCCCTTCTTCCATTATGGTCAGATCAGCGGTGAAGTTTGTATCGAAGACACCGTTGAATCCGAGACGTCGGAGCGCTGAGACCATCTTGCCGGTCACCAGGGTACCTGGTTCGTAACCAAATTCTTCGCCCAGTGCCGCCCGTATCGCGGGAGCGGTCTGCACCACGACGTGCTTGCTCTCGTCATCCAATGCTTTCCAGACGTCTTTGATACTGTCCTGCTCGCTGATGGCACCGACCGGGCAGATTGCGGCGCACTGTCCGCACTGGACGCACGCAACACCCTCGAGGTCGAGGGTGAAGGCCGGACCGATATGGGTGTCGAATCCGCGCCCCTGCGGGAAAAGTGCTCCCACGGATTGAACCTGGTTACAAACGGTAACGCACCGGCGGCACTTGATACATTTCGCGTTATCGCGAATGAGAGCCGGAGTGCTGCTGTCGATCTGCGCTTTGGCTTTCTCGCCTTCATACCGGACCTCGGAGATGCCCATCTCACGGGCAATTGTCTGAAGTTCACAGTTTTCGTTACGGTTGCAGATCTGGCAGTCACCATCGTGTTCAGAAAGCAGGAGTTCGACCACCGTACGCCGGGCTTCGCGCACCCGCCTGGTGTTGGTGAAAACCTCCATGCCATTGACAGCGGGAGTGGCACATGATGCCGCGAGTGCTTTTCCTCCGGCAATCTCGACCAGACATACACGACATGCGCCCTGGGGCGGTTTCCCCTCGAAATTGCATAACGTGGGAATTTTGATCCCGGCCGTGCGAGCCGCCGTAAGAACGGTTGCGCCGTCCTCGACTTCGACCGGAATGTTGTTTATGGTCAGCTTTATCATCGGGTTCTCCTTACAAAAGAATTTCGGATTGTGCGCCTGGTCCGCGGAGGGCCGCCATGACCCGCCGCGGATCGAGAGTCATCAGCATTTACCATAATCACAACGGAGACACCGTCTCGCCTGCCTGATTGCTTCGGCTTCAACCCACGGTTGTTCGACTTCGTCGAAATTGTTCCGACGACGCTCGACAGCGAGCAGCGGCAGTCTTTCACGGTTGTAAGGGAACGGATCGGAGTCCGGGTCGTACGAGGTCTCCACCTTCTGTTCCTCACGCCAGAACGCATGGTTTGCGCCGGTAAGCATCATATCGATACCGACCGCGGCACGTTCTCCTCCGGCGACCGCATCGATAACCGATGCCGGACCAGTGGAGATGTCGCCACCTGCAAACACCCATGGTATCGACGTCTGTCCGGTCATTACGTCGGTCTTAATTCGGGAAGAATCAACAATGTCAAGAGGGATATCGCTACAGTAAGCGTTGCAGTCGACCGTTTGTCCGATAGCGAAAATCACCTGATCGGCTTCGATCACGAATGACTCTTCGCTCTTCTCGGCACGGCGGCGGCCCGATGAATCAAATTCCCCAAGCTTCATCTCAAGGCATCGAACACCGGACACTTTGTTGTCTTCAGAAACGATTTCCACGGGGTTGACCAGAGTCTTGATCACCACACCTTCCTGAATCGATTCATCGATCTCCTCGGCATAGGCAGGCATCTGGTCTTTAGTACGTCGATACACGACCGTGACTTCGGCACCAAGCCGTCGTGCGGTTCGTGCCGCATCGATAGCAGCATTACCGCCGCCCACGACCACGACCTTCTTACCGCATTTGGCAGAACCGCGGAGGTTGTACTCCCGCAAGAACGCAACTGCTTCGTCGACGCCCTGGACATCGCCACCCTTGATCGATGGCTTCACGCCCTCGGGATTACCCATCCCGAGAAATACCGCATCGTAACCGTCGTCTTTCAGGCTGCCCAAAGTAAAATCCTGTCCGAGT
>JBEPYC010000461.1:0-3468 GCA_041641555.1 Chitinivibrionales bacterium
CGTGTGCGTGAACAAAATGGATGCGGTTGATTACAGCAAAGAAGTCTACGATGAAATTGTCGCCGAGTACACGGCTTTCTCCGAAAAGCTCGACATCCACGATATCACCTATATCCCTGTTTCGGCGCTCAAGGGCGATAATGTGGTCACCAGAAGTCAGAACACACCCTGGTACAACGGGTTTCCTCTACTGGAGAAACTGGAGAGTGTCCATGTCAGTGCCGACCGGAATCTGGTCGATTTCCGTTTTCCGGTACAGTACGTTATCAGGCCCAATCAGAATTTCCGGGGATATGCCGGACGGATTGCATCGGGGACCATTTCGCCCGGTGAGGAAATCGCGGTGCTGCCTTCGGGGAGAACCTCGAAAGTAAAGTCGATCGTGACCTTCGATGGCGAACCCACGGAAGCCATCCAGTCGCAGTCGGTGACGCTGACGCTCGAGGACGAGATTGATATCAGCCGGGGCGACATGATCGTCCGCAAAAATAACCTGCCCCAAGTGAGTAACCGGTTCGATGCCACGGTCTGCTGGATGGACGAAGAACCTTTGTCGCTTCGAAAACAGTACTATATCAAGCATACCACCCGCACGATAAAGGCGAGAATCTCCAAGATCCACTATAAGATCGACGTAAACTCGCTTCACCGGGAGAAAGCGGACAAACTCGAACTCAACGAAATCGCTCGCGTGGAGATCCACACCAGCCAGCCGATCTATTTCGATTCGTATAACAACAACCCGCAAACCGGGAACTTTATTCTGATCGATTCGTTTTCGAGTCTGACATCGGCGGCCGGAATGGTTCGGGGAGAACCAAGCGATATCAGCAAACTGAGTCGTCAGGCCACGGGAGTCAAACGGAAACAATCGACGAATGTCGTGTGGGAGCGCGAAGGAATCAGTCGCGAGGAGCACGAAGCGCTCAATGGGCACAAATCGGCCGTCCTCTGGTTTACCGGTTACTCGGGCTCCGGCAAGTCGACGGTGGCGCGAGCGCTTGAGAAGAGACTTTTTTCCGAAGGTATCCGTACAATGATGCTGGATGGAGATAACGTGCGTCATGGGCTCTGCGGAGACCTGGGGTTTTCCGATGCCGACCGGACCGAGAATATCCGCCGGGTGGGTGAAGTCTCCCGGTTATTCTTCGAAAACGGGTCGATGGTGATATGCACGTTCATTTCACCCTTTCGTCGGGACCGGGATTTTGTACGGGGGCTCATACCCGAAGGGCGATTTTTGGAAGTGTTCGTCAACTGTGACCTGGGAGTCTGCAAGCGTCGCGATCCAAAGGGGCTTTACAAGAAGGCCCAGAACGGGGAGATCCGGGAATTCACCGGAGTCGATTCGCCCTACGAAGAGCCGGAGAACCCCGAGATCATTGTCGAGACCGATGTCATGAGCGTTGAGGAATCGGTGGAAAAGATTGTGGCGCATTTGAAAGAGGAAGGCATAGCGGAATGATTGGCAACGGACTTCTCGTTGGTAGGGTCTGGCCTACCCTAAAACCAACCCTAAAACCTGCCAAGGAAAATGCTTGCCGGTATCCCCCAACTTCACATCCTTGGTTTCCCTTTTACGAATTCCGTTTTCCGCCCCTGGGGGCGAGAGAAACAGAGTGAACAAATCGGGGGCTGATATAAGCATTTTCTTTGGCGGGGTGTAGGGGTCGGTCAGGCCCCTCCTCAAAGAGGGAGAGACCTGTCCCCCTCCTTGTTCAACGGTTGAACAAAGATGTATACTAATGGTGTCCTAACATGACATAGATCGGGAACTTGTGACTTCTGAGGCGTACCTTTTGTGAATAGGTGGTACCGCCGATGGGGGAGAGGTGCGTCTGCCGACACATGCCTGTTTCCAAATTAATAGCAGAAGCTTTTTCAACCATTCCCTGCATTCAGGCTGTTTATTTGTTAGGGAGTGCAGCCAGTGGTGCAATGCGCTCCGATAGCGATGTTGATATTGCACTGTTGTTCAAACCTGGTAGTGAAATTGATGCAGACTTTCTTGATAAAAAGAAGGCTGAATTATCACTGATGTTGGGCCGGGAAGTTGACACGGGATACATGTCGACCAAAAATCTGGTTTATGCGCGTCAGGCGATCTTGACCGGCAAACGGATATTTGTGCAAGACGAAAATTTTGTGAACATGCGGGAAGCAACCTTGTTGGGATTGTATGCACAGTTTGAAAATGACCGGCAGGAGGTCATGAATGCCTATAAAGCTTGATGACGTTTGCTTCAATAAGGCTGCCATTATCGAACGTTCGGTAAGGCGGGCGCTCGAAGAGTATGCAATCGACCCGGGGCTGCAAAATTGTTCACATATCGATGCGATGACGCTAAACATTGAACGTGCCTGCCAGGCTGCTATTGATTTAGCAATGCACCTTGTAGCCCGCAATCATCTTGGCGTTCCCCAGACCAGCGCCGATGCTTTTAATTTGCTCAAAGATGCCGGATATATCAGCAAGGATATGTCTCTGGCAATGGTTAAAATGACCGGCTTTCGCAATATTGCTGTTCATGAATATCAAAAACTCAATCTGGCGGCATTACACAAAATAGGAAAACAGAGCTGGTCGGACCTGGTTTGCTATTGCAAAGAATTAGGCATGAACATCAAGCCGCGGGGGCAAGATTAAACCCGAAAAAGAGAGAATCCCGGAGCATCACCTCGCGAACGTCGAGCAGAGATTTTCAGGCGGCTGCATGGGGGCGGTTTTCCTGAGGAGGAAATGAGCAGGATTATCATTCACCTTCTCTCCAGGGGAAGGGCGTTATCATGCGGGATACGTTGCAGAGCGTACGAAAGATAAAAGCAAAAGCATCTGAATTTGGAAGGGGTTCCACCCCTTAGAACCCCGCAATGAAAATGCCAGTATCAGCCCCCGTTCTAAACCCTTGTTTCTCTGGCCCCAAGGGGCCGAAAAGATCTGCCTGAAAGACCGCCAGGGTGTCAAATCAATTGCTTGCGTTGTAACATATGCCCATTTCCATCTTCAAGACACTGGCGAACATCTTCAAGCAAACTGGCGTGACAGCAGTTCTAATCGGCGGGTATGCGGTAAATGCCCACAAGGTCACCCGGCACACGGTGGATATTGACTTCCTGATCTTCAGGGATGACTTCGACAAGGTCTTCAGAGAACTGGAGCCGGTCGGCTATGCCATTGCTCACCGACAGGATGCATTCGTGCAGCTTACCGGAAAGGGGCTGCGCGATATCGATTTCATGCTCAGTGATGTCGAAACCGCTCATGCTATGTACAAAAGTGGTGACCAGGTCACTATTGCTGGTGAAGAGTTCGTGACGCCAAACCTCAATAATCTCATTTCGCTGAAACTCCACTCGATCAGGTGGAACCCGCATAGAGAGCTGGTCGACTTACCCGATATCATCCTGCTGCTACAGGCCAACGACGTTGACATCGAGAGTGCGGACATCAGGATGCTTTTCGATACA
>JBEPYC010000462.1:0-3465 GCA_041641555.1 Chitinivibrionales bacterium
ATCGATACAGTTTTTCACATGGGAGCCTGTAGCTCGACGACGGAATCCGATGCCGATTATCTGGTCGAGAACAATTACCGGTATACCCAGAGAATCGGCTTATGGTGGGAGGCACGAAAAGAGAAGGTGCGATTTATCTATGCATCGAGTGCCGCGACTTACGGGGGCGGAGAGCACGGCTACAAAGATGAAGAGCATGGGTTGCAGTCGCTCAGGCCTTTGAACATGTATGGATATTCCAAGCAAATGTTCGATATATATGCCCGGAAAAAGGGGTGGTTGAACAGTGCGGTGGGCCTGAAATTCTTCAATGTGTTCGGGCCGAATGAAAACCACAAGGGTGATATGCGAAGCGTAATCAACAAGGCGTTCCCTACTGTGTGCACCGAAGAGAAAATGGTACTCTTCAAATCTCATCGTCCTGACTACCACGACGGCGAGCAGTTGAGGGACTTTGTTTATGTTAAGGATGCCGTGGAAATGGCTTTGTTTTTCATGGATCATCCTTCGGTTGGCGGGATATACAATATCGGCACGGGGAAGGCTCGGTCGTGGAATGATGTCGCTAATGCAATCTTCACGGCCACCGGAAAACCGCCCAGAATAGAATATGTCTCGATGCCGGAAAGTATTCGCGAGAAGTATCAATACTATACACAAGCAGACCTGGGAAAACTTCGGAAAGCCGGTTGTGCCCACGAGTGCATGACACTCGAGCAGGCGATCGAAGACTACGTATGTAATTATCTGAGCAATGACCTCTTTCTTGCCGATACTTAGGCGAGCAGGACCAAAGGGATAGATTCTCAGTGAATCGGATACAGATAACCCATACACCCGATGGCCAGAGAGCGTTGGTTTTTGTGCCCGAAGAATACCGGGAGGCCTATCCTCAGTTCGATGAGTTTAGAGGCGCCCTGAAAGAAGATGGCGTACTGTACGGCACGAACGATGAGGTGTTGCGTACGCTGGTCTCGATGAAAGTATGTGGGCGCAAAGTCGAAGTCGCCCGTGGAAAAGCTCCTGTTCCGGGAAAGGCCGGTCGAATCGAGCTGCTGATCGATGTGCGCGACAAAGGTCGGCCGCTGGAGCGTGAAGATGGAAGCGTGGACCACCGGGATATTGCTTATGTAGTAAATGTTAGCCGCGGCACCCCGCTTGCAAAGCGAATCCCACCCGATCCTGGCTTGCCGGGAACCACGGTGTTCGGGACCGTCGCGCCACCTCCTCCGGTGGAGGATGCCCAGCTTCATCAGGGGGGCGGGACATGCCTAGATACGGATAACGAGGATATCCTGATAGCAAATACCGATGGCGCATTGATTATCAGAAACGACGGATATATCGATGTGCGAACCCGAAAAGTAATCGGTCACGATGTCGATTACTCCACCGGTAATGTTTCCTTTTCGGGAGACCTCAGCATCCGGGGGGCGATCAGAGGAGGCTTCACGGTAAGTTGTACGGGAAACCTGACGGTCGGCGGAGGAATTGAAAATGCAACTGCCAAAAGCGAAGGAAATATCGACATTGGGGGGGTAGCGGCAGGCAGTGGCGAAGGAAGTATCTTGTGCAAGGGGGAACTCCGAGTCCGGCAATTGGAACGGTTCAAAGCTGCTGCATCCCGGGTGATTGTCAAAGAGGCAGTTCTTCAGAGCACTGTCGAGGCGATGGAGTCAATTCGCGCGGCAACCATAATCGGCGGTCGTGTTCGGGCTGGTGTATGTATAACGGTTGGGAACTCCGGAAACGAATCGGAAACGGCTACTCATCTGCATGTTTCGGGTACTCAGGAGCTTGAGAAAAACAAATATGACTTGCTGAAAGAATTGACTTCATTGGCGAATCGGATCGGACAGACAAAACAGGCTCTGTTTGCTCTGGTACGCGATCAGATGGATCCTGGCGGAACGCTCTCCGCAGAACAGGAGTCCGAGTTCCAGGAACTCCGAGAAAAGTACTATGCCTCTGTAACGGATGTTTCTGAAAACGAGAAGAGAATAGGGAAACTCGAGCAGGATATCCGTGCATTCCCTCCTTCGTTTATTGAGGCTGGGGTAGTTTATCCGGGTACGATCGTTCAGTTCGGATCGTATACCAAGAAAATGGAGCGGATCGTGAGAAACACGCGGATTTCCTTGAGCGAGAATGGGCTTTCGTTCGAAAACAGCAAGGCGAAGTGAATAGAGGTGGTTACGATGATAATGAATTCTGTCACAGCGTTTGCGGTTATTGTCATAGTGGCTGCGGGTAGCTTTAGTGAAATCTGGTCCGCGGGAGATGCCGGCGACTATATCCATTACCGACTGGGTGTCAAGTACAAACGGGATCGTAATTATGATCAGGCGATCGAACAATTCCGGAAAGTTCTTGCGGCGTATCCGGATAACTACAATGCGTACATGCATCTTGCCGAGATCCGGGAAGAACAGAATCAATCACGTCTTGCTATTTACAATCTCAAAAAAGCTCTGACCTACAACCCCGGATGGGGAAAAGCGCACAAAATGCTTGCTGAAGCGTACGAGGAGAATGGTCAGTACCAGAATGCCATTGTCGAGTTGCAGTTGTACCAGGAAACGTGCGATCCCGGAGAGCGTCAGAAAGTGCAGAAAAAGATCGGCCGGCTGGTGAAACTTATGTCGGGAAAAGCTGCTCCGGCTGTTTCATCGCAGAAGGACACTTCAGAAGAACGGGGCACAAAGCCTGCACCGGAAAGCGCATCTCCCAAAAAGGCTGTCCGAAAAAGAAGCTCAGTCAATCCGGCCGGCACAAGGGCGGCTGGAGTTTCGGCGGAGAAAAAGGCCCGAGCGGCCGAAGAATTCAATCTCGCGGTCAAGGCATACGGAGATGGGGCGCTTGAAAAATCGGTTGGGCATATCCGTAACTGTTTGCGAAATCAGCCGGGGCATGCAGGGGCATATTACTATGCAGGCCTGATTCGCAGGAAACAGGACAAGAACGAAATGGCTCGCATAAACTTTCATCGGGCTCTGGGCTATCCGGAGCTGGGTTTCAATGCCCATTTTTATCTGGGAAAGATTTATGCCGAACGCGGGGATTACCCTGAAGCCATAAAAAACCTGAAAGCCTATATGGAAGCTACCGATTACGAGGCGGGAAAAGAGCAGGCGCGAACACTCATCGAACAGTATCGCAATCAGATGAGCGACAAGGAGAAAGAGAAGGTCGTCGTAGATATCAAAGGAATTGGTGAGCAGGACCTGAAAAAGGAAATTGAGCGAATTGAGCCCGAACCTCCCAAACCTCCGATCGAAGTTCGTATCGATGAAATGCTGTCCATGGTTATGATCGATACTCTTACCGATGAAGGAAGAGCGATGCTCAAGGGTGTCAAGCTTTTCAAGGCTGATCGGTACGATGATGCGGTCAAAGAGTTCAAGAATGTCCTGGTGAAGCATCCTCGTGGACAGGTGGCGCTTCATTGCCTCTATAATATCGGCG
>JBEPYC010000463.1:0-3459 GCA_041641555.1 Chitinivibrionales bacterium
GGACAGTGACGTATGTACGCAACCGTGAAGAGCTTCAGATCACTTTACAGACGCCTTTTGAGGACCAGAAATTCTCGACAACAAAGATTCCCATCCGGGGACAGATCACCCCCATCGGAGCCCAGGTGACCGTCGTCTCCCCTCTTGGCAGCAAATCTCTTCCGGTAAGCAGCGGAGGAAATTTTTCCGGGGTGATTGAGATCCCGGCCGAAGAGGGCAGTCATGAAATCGAACTGGATATCGCCGCAGCAGACCAGAGCCGGTCCATCGTCCGCTCAATCAACTTCCAGAAGCCTCCGGATACTCACGTGCCCATTCTCAGTGGCTCCGTTCCGCAATGTGTGCGCCAGGGCTCGCAGCTTTTCTTCTCGATTGCCGATAGAACGCCCGATGACGAAATCACCTTTTATCGTGAAGTTGACGGTAACCGGGAGAAAGAAACCGGCGGGCCGAATTCGTCGTTTTCGCTGACGCTCGAGGAAGGGTGTCACGATTACCGGGTATACGTCGTAGACCAGGAAGGTAACCGGTCACGGGAAATCGCCGGCCGCTGCTGCTTCCAGCCTCGCCCGCTATCGGTTCATATGCGATCGCCGGCAGGAAACGAATCGATTCTCCGGCTTCCGCCAGGTGCCCCAGGTGAATCTTTTGCCCCGACATACACTGTACAATTCCGAATCGAAAACCTTCCCGATGATTTCGATGCAGTGCACGAGATGATTCGAGAAGTTATTGTTACAAATGCTGCCAATGGTGATACTGAAACACTCCGAAATCTCACGGACATCGATGTCGAATCCGACATCGAGTTAACCCGAGAGACACGGAATGTCATTACCGTGCGGGTGGTAGATGTCTGTGATCAGGTGTTCACCCGTTCAACGTCAATAATCGTTCAGTAGAGGAAACTGCCCTCGTGCGTGTATCAAGCTTGAAAACCCTGCATTCTGCATGTGGAACACTCATGCGTGTATCCTATTTGAAAGGGGTGATGGCGGTCATTTATCTGGTGGCTGGTATTTCCACCGGCGTGGCGCAGCCTCCCGCGGTCGAAAAAAAACGACCGGCGTCCGTAGACAGCAGCGGCTATGACAATACCCTCGAAGCCGGAAAAGAGCTTCCCACAAGACGTAAACTCAGAGCACAAAAGGTTCCTGATTCATTTCCCACCGAATTCTCCGGAGGGATACTTCAGGGAACATATACCAAAGAAGATGGTCCTTTTCTTATCAAGGGAAGTGTAATTGTTCCTGCCGGACAGAAACTCGAATTCGGGCCAGGCTGCAAAATTTATATCGGCGGTGATTATTCAACTATCACTATTTTCGGGCAGTTTGCAGCGCGGGGGACTGAGCAGGATCCGGTGGAATTTCAGTCATCACGCAGGTTCCCCCACCCGTGGGACTGGGATCGAATTTACTGCAGAAGCCGGAACCGATCTGTATTTGAGCACTGTATCATCAGACACTCCAACTACGGCATTTTTGTCGAAAACGGGTCCGCAACTGTCAACCGATGCACGTTCCGCAACAATTCACTCCATGGTATTGCAGCGCGTAACAGCGATGTCTCGATCTACAATTCGACAATCGAACAGGGACATATCCTCGCGTTATTATTGCGGGAAGGCTCCGTTGTAAGAGCAGAGAGTCTCGTCGTTCGGCGCAATGTCAGCGGAATTGGATGCGAGAACAAATCAAGTCTTACCCTCACGGGCGGGATGCTCGCTCAGAACTCAAACGGAGTCGTGGTCGCCCCCAAATCGGCGGTCAACATTGTGGGTACCTCGATTTCACGTAACAAGATCGGGATCATTTCGACCGAAGGAATTCACAAGAAACTCCGTGAAATGGCATTCGGAAATACGGAGGATGCGATCACCGTTTCTTCGGACAAATTGGAGAATCTGCTGAAACCTCCGGAGGAAGTAAAATCAGTCGTGCTGCCAAAATCTAAGACCGAAGTTACCACTTCCGAGGGCTTTGTTCCCGGCTTTTCCGCAACAAAAGCACCTCGCGAGCAGAGCGTCAGCTTTATGGGGAATGTGCGAATCGGGACGAAATATTTCGACCCCGCCTCCGACATCGACTCTCTTCCTCAGACCCGATACCCAGACGGAATACAACCAGAAATACAGGTGTTTGCCAGCGGAAGACGCAAAAATGCGGATATCAACCTCCTCATGGACTTTTATGGCAATCACTGGATCCAGCAGCCGCTACACCTGCGGAAAAACACTTTCAATCTTTCTATGAACTACGGCGATCAGCGTCTTATTGCGGGCGATTTCTACGAAAGCGGTTCGAGGACCTCAATTTCGGGACGTAAGCTTACGGGCATCAGGTATACGGGAGAATTCATCCCTATCGGCCGGGGAAGCAACCGAGTATCGTTCAAGCTGGCGGCCGGAGAAAGTGAACGCCCAAAAGACGTCGGAGAAAATGAACTCGAATTATACAACGATACGGTCGACACGGGAATGTCTCTCCATCAGCAGATTACCTATATCGCCGGACTGAGCACAAAACCGACACTCAACTCGGTTGTCAATGTCAAAGGCATAATCTCCCGGGATCAGGTCCGCGAACCACTTTTCCGGGATATCATTACCGATCCCAAAGCACCCGATCCGGTAAAAGGCCAGAGCGGGCATATCGATGGGACGCTCTACCTGCTGGGGGATGATCTCGCGGTGAATGCCGAAATCGATCTCGGGAGCCACGACACGCTCGATACGACGATGATTACCGAGCGAGAGGAGGTCGTCTGGTATAATCCACAGGTAAACGAAGCCATACCTGAGGTCCTGGGCCTCCGTGCCCGAAACCTTCCCGACCACTGGAGAAACAACCTGGCGGGATCGATTGGCCTCAGCTATCTCTTCGGAGGATATGACCTTCAGGCCCGGTACACCGAAATCCGACCTTCATACTTCAGCGCCGGAAACCCCTATCTTGAATCGGATCGTCGTATCGCCGAAATTCAGGCTGAAAAACAGCTTTTCGAGCATCTGAACGCGTCTCTGGGGTATGAGTATGAACGCCGTGATGCTTCTTCTATCTTTGAACCCATCACTCGCGTTCCTTCTCCTCAGGACAACCATTCAATTGACCTGGAATCCGAGTACGCACCATCGGAAGACCTTCCCGTCTTCGGCTTTGATTATACCTTCGCCTTCGAGCAGGCAAAAAAGATGGGCGGCTACGACAGCACCTTCAAGCAAGACACCATATGGGACACCGTCGCTGCGTACAGCGCCTATCAGGATCGTGAAATCGACCAGCGGTATGGAGTGCAGCTGAAACAACGGTTGCCCAATGGTTTCGACTACAGCGTCCGCTACCGGCTTCTGTGGGAAAACGAGCTGGGGATGCACCCGGATCCCCTGGATAACGATCTGGATGACGGCATACAGCACCAGTTTTCCGGACGGGTGGGGATTCGGCTCGGAAGACGAGA
>JBEPYC010000464.1:0-3449 GCA_041641555.1 Chitinivibrionales bacterium
CTGGGAGCCAAGGGGAGGCTCATCGGTTTGAGTGGAAAAGACGGTGGTCGTGACCAGGTGCTCGAGATTGCCCGAAAACTGGGCATCCGCATGAATCTTGTCGGTGACACTTCACTTCAAACCACGATCAAGTGCCGGATAATAGGTGCTCACCAACAGATGCTTCGGCTCGACTATGAACGTGCAGCCGCCCCGAGTGCTTCTGTGATAAAACAATTGAAAAGAGCTATTCTTCAGCATATAGTCAAGAGCAAATCAGTTGTTCTTTCCGATTATGCCAAAGGCGTTTGCTCGGAAGATATTTGTCAGTATGTTATCCAGGAAGCCACAACTGCAGGTGTACCGGTCATTGTCGATCCGAAATCCGAGGACTGGGCAAAGTATGCCGGGGCAAGCTTTATAACACCAAACCACAAGGAACTGTGTCAGGCTATCGGACGTACGGTGCAAAACGAAGACGATTCGGTTACTCAAGCCGCCCGGCAACTGGTAAAGAAGTTCAAGATACCCCATATTCTGGTAACTCGCTCCGAAAAGGGAATGAGCCTTATTACCCGAAAAGAGGCGGTGCACATTCATTCTCTCGCCCAGGAAGTCTACGATGTGAGCGGTGCGGGAGATACGGTGGTTGGTACATTTGGCGCTGCGCTGGCGGCAGGCTATTCGCTCAAGAGCGCACTGGACCTTGCCAACAGCGCTGCGGGCGCTGTCGTCGGGAAACTTGGGACGGTACCTGTGGAATTCGATGAACTTCAGGGGCGGATCCAGGGGCAGGAGCTGTATTGAGAACCGCTTCTCCGGTAGTGCGTGATTCCGATATCTTTGAGATCGATATTCAAAAGCTCGAACAGAGTTTTAAAGAAAGCCTTTGTTAGTAATGAAGAAAGTATTTGTAATTCTGGTGGCGTGTGGCATTTCACAGGCCGCTCAGTTGGAAAACTGGCGCCTACCCTATTATGATGCCGCTGCCCGGATGGCGCTTCTGGAGTCTTCGCCGAGTGGGATGTTCTGGGATAACCTGGAGTCTTCGGCTCCATGGGGAAACCGATTGTGGCCCGATAGCTCTCGTCTTGCATTAAACCATTGGCATTTCGAGCCTTCCTATGGTGCTTCGTTTTCAAACCTCCCATACATCGACGGCAAAAAGTTGTACTGGTATCTCGATGCCTTGAATGAAATCAGGTTTCGCAACCTTCTGGTGCGCCAGACTCTCGATGTCGACTCGAGGTACAGCCAGGACCCGCTCTATTTCTGGAAACAAGATCGGGGTGCTGCGGGCCGAATCGAGGAAGCCTACGCACAGCTTGACTGGAACTGGGGGATGTTCCGATTCGGGCGGCTGAAGCGGAATTGGGGACCATTTATCGACCGAAGTCTGATCCTTTCGGCTCATCCGCACACCTATGATGCGACTGAACTGCAATTTCACTCGAGTCTGTTCGAGTTTCGCCACCTTTTTGCGGCCTTCCCTTATGCAAAATCGGGATTGGATACCGATACGGAAAGCCGCACCAACCGGTACCTGACCGCACATTCCCTCAACATAATGCTTGGTTCCTGGGTCACGGTGGGTGTCACCGAAACAGTTCTTTTCCCCCGGGCGGATGGTTTTCCTGATCTTCAATACCTCAATCCATTCTCGGTTTATACGGTCACAAACACCAACGGAGAAGGCAGCGGTAACCTGATGCTTGGATTACAATGGAAGGTCCATCCGTTTCTCAAAGAGGTGGAACTGCTCGGGCAGATTAATTTCGATGATTTCCAGGTGGACAACGAAAAGATCGGTGATCAGGAACCCATGCACTGGGGAGGAGACTTTGGAGTTCGCTGGATCGATCCGGTGCCCGTGAAATGGAACCACGTTGTTTCGGCTGAATACACCCGTATGTCGCGATGGATCTATACGGTGAACAACGCCGGTGCGGACCGCGGCGAACGGTACCTCTATAACCGCAAGAGCCTGGGATATGAGTTCAATGATGGTGATCGGATGGAAGTATCCGGCCTGGTCGCAGGAGATGACCACTGGTTGGCCGAACTGGGAGTGATTTCCACCCGAAAAGGCCCAACCGGTTTGCGCACCCGATGGTCGGAGCATGAAGCATACTCGGAGACCGGCGAGAACCGGACCCTGGGGTACCGGGATGAACCGCCGTTTTCCGATCGGGACAGCATAGAACACTCAATAGATATCTTCCTTGAGGGAAGGGCGTATGTCCGTGATTTCGCCGAAGCCGGGTTTCGCGTAAGTAATTGTTGGATAAAGAATAAAGACAATGCTCCGACGGGGGGTTATGCCTATGAACCCCGCGTGGAGTTCTTCCTGGCGGTGCATTTCAGCGACTTTTTCGTTCCGCTGCCAGAGTAAGCAAGATCAGGTTGTTCCTGCCGGGCACCTGGCTGCCAAATGACCTGCCTGCCATCCCACACCACGCGCATGCGCTTTTGCCAAGGGGAACAGCGATGATGCAGCGGGAGAGGCTCGGAAGTGGATGCCCCAAAAAAACGGAAAAAGAAGAAAGGCCCTGCCCGTGCCCTCAAAGCCCAGGATCTCCGAATACAGGCTCAAAAAGTGGTATCGTCTTATGAATCAGCCAATTATGGATTTTGATTGTGGTACTTTGTGTGCCCCCGACAACGATGGTATCGCTCAATGCTGTGACAAGGAACTCACGGTTCCGCTTCTCTTCCATGATGAGTACCGCTGGCAGCGAAAGCGGTCCTCCTATTGGAAACGGTACCCGAAATCGGAGCGTGAGGAGTACGATACCGAAGAAGATTACGCATGCTATTGTCCCGGACCCTTGAAGTGTGATCGGAACAAGCGTGCGCTTGTGTGCAGAACCTATCCTTTTGAACCGCACCTTGCCTCCGATGGTTCCATGCTGGGGATGACTTACATTTTCGGCTCGGACCAGCACTGTCCTTTGATTGGTACGACCACCTATCGGTACAATCCAGACTACCTGAGCCGTTCTATGGAGTACTGGGAAGAAGTGTTCAAAGTGTTCCCGGAAGAGCGGGAACACTACATTCAAGAAAGCAAAAAAGTGAGGCGAGCGATGAAGCGGAAAAAACGACAGGTGCCGCTCTTTGGCAAACCCGGGGAGGGTTAAAAAGGAGTGAGCGGGCGTACTCGCGCGATGCAGTTTGTGGAAAACTGCGCCCTAGCGATCTTCGCGCATACCCATTGGCTTCCCCAGAATTTCAGCCCATACAATTGCCACCTGAAGGTCGACCCGACCGTCCGCCAGATTGCTCGACAGTTCAGTTGCTACTCTCGGCCTGGAAGCCTGTATTGTCGAGGGCTCTTGGAGGATCACCTTCGGCCGCTGCTCGAGCCGATCACGAACACTAATGGTTTCCCCGGTCCGCTTGGTGCGTTTTTTGTCTGCCTGGTGGAGACGTTTGTTGCGCTCCTGCTGCTTCTCCTCTATTTTGCGTCG
>JBEPYC010000465.1:0-3443 GCA_041641555.1 Chitinivibrionales bacterium
CACCGGAGTTATCCTGGAAGAACTCTACGAACTCTACCGCGACACCTACCATCTCACTCTGCCCGAGAAAACCGATGTCGTTGTGACGGATCTCATGTCAGGTAATGGCGGTGCTTACGACATGCTCAACACGTTCTTTGTCACCGCCAATGCGTTCGATTTCAATCTCAGGGGAACTCACGACTGGCTTCGCGATGTCGTCACCCACGAATATGCGCATATCGTCTCGATAGCCGCCTCGCATAAGATGCCTTCGTATCTGCCCTATCTCCAGTTTGGCTTTTTTGCCCATCCGAACAACAGCCGAACTGTGGGCGATGCCACTGTGTCGACACGCACCGAGGCGATGCACGTGTTTCCCGGCTCGATCCTTCCGCCCTGGTTTTTCGAGGGAATCGCGCAGTACGAGAGCTCTCAGCATGGTGCCGATCGATGGGATTCTCACCGGGATATGATTCTCAGAACCCTGACGCTTTCCGACAACCTTCTTCCGTGGGATCACATGATGGTGTTTGCGGGGAGAGGTGATGACTACGAGAAGACCTACAATCACGGGTTTTCGATGGTCGCCTACATCGCTGAAACCTACGGCGAAGAGAAAGTCGTCTCTCTTCTCCGGGAAAGCTCAAAGTTCCCCCGGCTCGATTTCGATGCTTCGGTTCGCGCGGTCTTTGGTTTCGGCCCCAAAACCCTCTATGCCGACTGGAAAGAGTGGCTTGAAACACGGTATGTGCAACAAGTCAAGAGTCTTGGGACACAGGTGTACGGAAAGAAAATAAACAAAAAGGGCTATGACAACTACTGGCCCCGGTTCTCGCCCAATGACGAAAAGATCTTTTTCATCTCCAACGGAGACCACGCCTACTCTTTTTACCGGAGCCTTCACGCGTACAGCCTGAGCGATACGGTCAAAGAAGACGATAAAATCACCAAAGTGCCGCTGGGAATAAAAGACTTCTACTCCATCCACGACAGCTCCGGCCTGATCACCTTCACCTCCAAGAAATCCCGGAAATCCGTTGTATCCCGAAGTCAGGGGGGTGGTAAAGTCAAGGATGTCTTCATCGACACGCTTCCACCCGAAGAGCCCAAGTTCGAGCTGTTCAAGAAGAAAACCGAGAAGCAGGTAACCGAAGGCAAAGATATTTTTCATGCCGCGCTTTCCCCCTCCGGCACGGTGGTCGCAGCGACGAAACAGCATAAGGATGAATTCTATCTCTGCCTGACCGATACTTCGGGAGAGGATTTCCGTATTCTCTACCCCGACCGGTCGATGCCGGGAGCGGCGATCAGGACGATGTTCAGTGTGGACTGGTCTCCCGATGGGCACCGGATTGCGATAAGCTATATCGATGTTCAGGACCGGAAGATCGGCATCTACGACACGTTGACCCAGCAGTTTACGGTCGTATGCGATACCGAGAACGACGAGCGTGACCCGCGGTTCAGCAGCGATGGAAAGAAACTCTACTTTTCATCCGATCGCACGGGTATTTTCAATATTTACCGGTACGATTTCGAGAAGAATTCACTGCAGCGGCTCACCAATGTTTCGGGTGGAGCGTTTGCGCCGGACATGTCCAGCGATGAACGGCAGCTCGTATTCGCCAACTACGACAAGAACGGGTATGGCATTTACCTGATCGACTCGGTCAAGGTTCTGGAAGAAAATGTTTACGAAACCGATGCCTGTATCCAGCGGCATGCAGTCGCTCACGACACCTCCAAACTCGCCCACATCCCGCGCACAAAGTACTCCTCGATGCCACGCAAGGGCATTATCATTCCGACGCTTCTCGCCGAACAGGCTGTGACCAAAGAGAACGATGATTTTGCAGGTAAAACAACCACGAAAGCGGGACTGGTATTCAGTCTTGCGGACCCGTTTCATTGGAGTATGTTCAGCACCGGAAACGAGCTGGGCGGGTATTTCCTGATCGATCCCGCCAAGGTCCTTTCGTTCTTCCGCGGGCGGGGTCTGATCAATCCATTTGTGGATTACGACCTGGGATTCTACGGCTCGACGCACAAACTGCCGATTCCGGTGAGCCTGGACTACAGCCAGCGCTCGATCACCGGAAACGACCAATTCTTCGATGAAGCAACGACGAAAAATATGGATCTTCCGTACAATGTCACGTATTACGATTTGCACCTGGGTACATCGTATGGCAGTGGTTCACCCTACGGAATGAGCAGGATGAAACTTCATTTGAACGGATCTCTTTTTGCAACCAATGTGACACTTGGTCTGGATGAACTCGTGGGGGGAACGGCCACTTATCTCTACAATGCGGCCAAGGGGTTTGATGTCGGTCCGTTTGCCACGATGATCAGCATAGCGCCCGAGCCGACCATGAACATCTCCCCGCGGGGAATCTATGCGAAAGTACGCTACCAGTACCTCAACGAACGGTTGATCGACGACGAGAACAGTTTTGATGAGAACGGCCAGGAACTCTACGATGTCTACCAGTCTCATCGTGTATTTGCCAATGTCAAAATGGGTTTGGAGGCTCCCTGGTACGAAGAACATACGCTTTACTTCGATGTCGGTGGTGCATACCGGAAGCTTATCGATGTCGAAGGGACGGATACGGAAGCGTTCCCGTACTATTATGAGCCGGAAATCTGGTGGCATCCCGGCTATGCATACTACACCCGGGAGTATTCAAGCCAGACCAAGGAACGGACTGCCGGAAACAGTGATTCCACGGAAACATACGACGTCGAGCTTCCCTATTACAAGGGTGTGGTGGCAGGTAACGCGGTCACTCATGCGACACTCTCGTATCGTTTCCCCTTGTGGCCGCGGTCTATAAACAAGAAGTTCTGGATTTTCTATCTCGACCGTCTGTTTGGTGTAGTCAATGCAACTGCCGGTGCAGGATGGAACGACATCAGCACTATCACGGAGTGGGACCGCCAAGACTGGCTCGCATCGTATGGAGCAGAGCTCAGGCTCGAAGCCCAGACTTTCTCTCGCTACCCTTTTGCCCTCAAACTCAAATGGGACAACGGCATCGACCGGGAGGCCCCCGTGGGTGGACACCGATTCTCCCTCGGCATCGGCTTCAGCTTCGATAACTGGGAATACATCGATGTCCCCGATTATATCAAACCAATGGAGCAGGCGCGAAGGTGATGCCAGTACCTCCCCACACCCCACGCCCACGTATTGCGTGCTCCCTTTCCTGAGCCCCCCGCAACAAGGGGCAACCGGAAAAGCTCGAAACTCAAACGCTTGTCAACCCGGACAACCAGGAATTCGAACCGGCATAGTTTTGCTGATTTGGATTTCGGTGATTCGAATTTGTTTCGAATTTCGTGCTTCGAATTTCGAATTTTGCTTCCAGGTGCTTTTGATTGAATGATTGAATGATTGAACGATTGAATGATTATTGGATTGTTTGATTATTTGATTGTTTAATTCTTTATTCGCA
>JBEPYC010000466.1:0-3437 GCA_041641555.1 Chitinivibrionales bacterium
TTTAATCGTACCTTCGTCCACGCCTCGCTTTTTCAGCTGCCTTGCGCTCTCATCGATGAGGTTTTTGAGCTCTATTCTTCCCCGTTTGGCCTGTTCACCTGCTGCACCGATGGGTACGTAAATGGAGAGACACCATTTATCCTTGCGCTGCGCCAGTTCCTCAAGCCGTTGTTTCGTAATTTTTGTCTCACAGTCCATCTCGCGCTCCCTTCTAATGAAACCGACCGTTAGAGCTGGAGTACACATAAACGTTATCCCGCCCTTTCGGCTTTGCCCCACTTCCCGCCCTTTATAACGGTTACCATTCTGGACATACCAGTCCTGGAGAGGGCATATAGTACATCTTAAGTCCCTGCAAGTTCGATGCCACACCATAAAACGTGTTATCCGGGAGACCACGAAGAACAGCAGGTCTATATTTGGGCATGTTTTTTGCATTTGTCCCCGATGGCAGAACGTAACGTCTTTTAGATATTGTAGAGCGGAAGGAGCACCGATGAATTCCGAAATTGCACAACTGCTTGGTGATCGCGCTGGTGATCTAATCGAATACACCTGCGAAAGCTACCCGAAATCTTCGCTATCACTTCCCGGCCCCGATTTCGTGGATCGGGTATGGGAACAATCCGACAGGAGTCCGGGAGTGCTTCGCAACATGGCTCTTCTTTATAACAGTGGGCGATTAGGTAGAAGCGGATACCTCTCAATTTTACCCGTCGACCAGGGAATCGAGCATTCGGCGGGAGCAGCTTTTGCTCCTAACCCTGAGTACTTCGACCCGACCCGTATTGTCGAGCTGGCAATTGAGGGGGGGTGCAACGCAGTGGCATCAACGTTTGGCGTACTTGGCGCCGTTTCGCGACGATACGCCCACAAAATCCCGTTTATTGTCAAACTCAACCATAATGACCTGCTCAGCTACCCCAACATACACGACCAGCGCATGTATGGATCGGTGCAGCAGGCATTCGAAATGGGAGCGGTGGCAGTGGGTGCAACCGTGTATTTCGGGTCGCATGAGTCCCGAGATCAACTTCGCGAAGTATCGGAAGCCTTCGAGGAAGCACACAGTCTGGGAATGGTCACCATCCTGTGGTGCTACCTTCGGAATCCGGAATTCAAGACCAAAGACAACGACTACCATTTTGCCGCGGACCTTTCCGGACAGGCAAATCACCTGGGAGCTACGGTTCAGGCTGATTTTGTCAAACAAAAGTTGCCGCGGACCAACGGAGGTTTCAAAGCCCTCAAGTTCGGGAAAACGCATCCTGACATGTACGACAAACTCAGCTCAAGTCATCCTGTCGATTTGACACGTTACCAAGTACTCAACAGCTATGCAGGAAGAGTCGGACTAATCAACTCCGGTGGACCGTCAGGGAAAAATGACTTTGCCGATGCCGTTGAGTCGGCGGTGATCAACAAGCGTGCGGGAGGCACAGGAATGATTACTGGAAGAAAGGCGTTTCAGCGCCCGTTTTCCGAAGGAGTCCGGCTCCTTAACCTCGTGCAGGAGGTCTACCTCGATCAAGATATTACCGTAGCGTAAATACCGTTTCAGGAAGATCTAAGCGGGCAGGAAGGCAAAGGCCCATCAGTGAGCACGTAACTAAACACAGAGGAGATACTTACGTGAGCAAGAAGGATTACCGACCGGTATACACAGGAACATCCGGGTGGAATTATGGCCACTGGCGTGGACCATTCTACCCGGAGAAAATGCCGGATCACGACTTTCTTCCTTTCTATGCCGACACGCTGCCAAGCGTTGAAATCAACAATACGTTTTACCGGCTCCCCCAGAAAGCAGTCGTCGCCCACTGGCGTGATCAGGTACCTGATGATTTCATTTTTTCGGTCAAGGCCTCTCGATACATTACCCACGTGAAGCGCCTCAAAGACCCCGAAAAAAGCCTCAGTAAGTTTTTCGATGTGATACAGCATCTGGGCAGTCAGCTTGGGCCAGTTCTGTTCCAGTTACCTCCACGATGGAAGTGCAATGTCGAACGCCTGTCCTCGTTTCTGGACTACCTCCCACCTGAATTCACGTTCGTATTCGAGTTTCGTGACCATTCCTGGCTCAATTCAGAGGTCTATGACCTTCTTGCGGAACACGGGTGCAATTTCTGCATTTACGAACTCAACGGATTCCTCTCGCCCAAGCAAATCACCTCCGAGACCGTCTATATTCGTCTCCATGGCCCAAACGGCCCTTACCAGGGCAAGTATTCATCACAGCAGCTGGCAGGATGGACCGGCGCCATTTCTCAATGGGTAAACAATGGGAAACAGGTGTTTTGCTATTTCGATAACGATCAAAGTGGGTTTGCCGCACAGAATGCACTCAGGCTCTACGATATGCTCGATTCGGCATTGGAAACAGGGGATCCCAGACGTGAAAAAGCACACGCGCATCACTGAGAACCGGGCTCTACAGCCGTACCGTCTTGCTTTGAGCGCCACAAACGAAGATAAACGCAACCACGTGACACATCATGTATCCTGAAGGGAAACCACAATGAGCACCCACGAGCTTCCGACATCAGCGCTTCGACGTCGACATGATCCTGCTTCGCTGGGTTTTGCTACCACAAACGATATCACCGATGGCCATCATCTGGTTGGTCAGGAACGCGCGCTTCGTGCTATTGATTTTGGTCTTAAGATAAAGGCCGACGGATATAACATTTACATTGCGGGTGAACCCGGCGCCGGACGTCGCTCGGTTGCAATGGACAATATCAAGCGAATGGCCGAAAATGAACCTGTCCCCGATGACATCTGCTATGTTCACAATTTTGCCGGGCCCGATGCACCAAAGGCCATAAAGCTCCCTGCAGGTACTGGATGCAGGTTCCGGGACGATATGAAAGAGCTGACCGATGACCTGGAGGGTGAACTTCGCAAAGCGTTTCTGGCAGAGGACTACGAAGTCCGCAAGCGGGAAATAATGGAAAAGATCGAGTCGGAACGCGATTCGTTTTCTTCGGAACTTCACAAGAAGGCAGACGAAAAGGGGTTTTCAGTACAGCAGAGCCCCATGGGAGTTTTCATAGTTCCGCTCAGAGACGGCAACCCTCTTAACGAGAAAGAGTTCGACCAGCTTCCGGAGGATCAGAAAAGTCAGATCAAGGAAACGCAAGACGAAGTACAGCACATGATTTCGGAGGAAAGCCGAAGACTCGAGACAATTCGCCGCGATACCAAGGAAAAACTCCGCGAACTCGACTGGAACTTCGCTCTGGGTGCTGTCGGGCACATTATCGAAGGATTACGTGCCAAGTACAAGGACTTCGATGCTATCGTGGAACATCTCGACCAGGTGAGAAAAGACATCCTGGAAAACACCGATGCCCTGAAGAAGGAAAACGAGCAGTCACCCGTCCCGTTTCAACAGAAAGCGCCATCCAAAGACTCGATCCTCAAACGCTACCAGG
>JBEPYC010000467.1:0-3425 GCA_041641555.1 Chitinivibrionales bacterium
GTCACGGCCTTGTTGCTGTGGTGGAAGTTGAAAAGAAATAGGAACGATTATGAATATACGCAGTATTGCAGAACAGGCCCGGGCGGTTTCGAGTGCTTGTGCCAGACTTACTTCTGAGCAGAAGAATCAAGCACTTCTGGCCATGGCCGATGCGCTGGACAAAAACCGCGACCAGATTGCATCGGCGAATCAACAGGATATGGCCCAGGCAAAAGAAAAAGGGTTACCTTCCAATCTGATCGATCGGCTGGCGTTTGGTTCAAGCAAGATCGACTCACGCATCGAGAGCCTTCGGAAAATTGCCGCACTCCCCGACCCCGTCGGACAAGAGTTCTGGCATCGTGAAATCGCCCATGGCATGAAGGCAAAGCGTATGCGGGTACCGCTTGGGGTTATCCTGATGATCTACGAAGCACGCCCGCACGTGAGCGTCAATGCAGGTGCATTTTGCCTGAAGTCCGGGAATGCCTCAATTCTCAGAGGAGGATCCGAAGCGCGCAGCTGTAATGAGCTGCTCGGTCGTCTCTGGCAGGAGAGCATCTCCTCTCAGGGGATTCCGGCTGAGGCAATCCAGCTCATAGCCGGATCTCACCAGGACATCAATGAATTGCTTCAGCAAAACGATTGTATCGACCTGGTTATACCTCGTGGTGGCCATCGCCTGATCGAAAACGTTGTGGCCAATTCTCGAATCCCCGTCATAAAGCATTTCACCGGCCAGTGCCATCTGTACGTCGATGACAAGGCCGACCTGAACAAAGCGATCGATGTCGCTCTGGACTCCAAGTGCCTCATGCCGGAAGTCTGCAATGCCATGGAAGTAACCCTGGTGTCCAAAGCACGACTCGAGGAGCTTCCTGCACTGGCTCGCGCTTTTACCGATGCCGGCGTCCAGATCAAGGGCGACAAACAGGTATGCGAGCGGGTCCCTGAAGCCAGTGAAGCCTCACCGGAAGACTGGACCGAAGAGCACCTGGGGAAGGTCGTTACTCTGGGAGTGGTCGACGGGATAGAGGCGGCGATCAACCATATCAACACGTACGGATCGCACCACACCGACAGTATTGTCACGGATGATCCCACTCGAGCACAGGAATTCGTGAATCGCGTCGACTCCGGTGTTGTCCTCGTGAATGCATCGACCATGTTCTGCGATGGCGAATCGCTGGGGATGGGAGCTGAAATCGGAATTTCTACGGACCGGATTCACGCTCGTGGCCCCATGGGACTCGAAGAGCTTACGACATATAAATTCGTGATTGAGGGTGATGGAAACACGATGAGCAATCCGAGGGAGTTTACTCAGTGAACAATGCACTGGATACAATCTACAGCTACGTAACCGAAAAGCTTCACGCCACAGCACCTGAAAAACTCGAGGATCTCCGGATCGGAATCGAGTTGAAGTTTCCGCTGGTAGACCAGAATGGGTCGGCAGCGCGTGCGGGTACTATCCAGAAAGTCTGGGAGCAGCTCGTGCGAAACGGCTGGGAAGCCGAATATGAGGGAGACCGGTTGGTCGGCGCACGAAAAAAAGGCGAATGCAATTACACCGTCGCCTCGGTTGAGACCGGTCACTGCAAACCCGAATTCTCACTGGCTCATACCGCCGATCTCCACGCCATGAGCAAACAGGTAGATGAACTCCGCTCTGAACTGCAACCGATCTGTGACTCGCTGGGTGTTCACCTCCTGGCTTACGGCGTACAGCCTCGCTCCAAGCCGCATCGCGATCTGATGATGAAACGGTCACGGACCAGCGTCTGGGACGGAATTTTCGGGGCCAACCGCATCGTTCCCGCAGAGGACGGGGATGATGTCTGCCTGTTTACTCTTAACGCGGCGAACCATGTACATGTCAGTGCGCCGAGAGGCGATGTCATACGGCTGGTAAATGTCCTCAATGGATTTGCCGGCGGCCAGATCGCTCTTACCGCTCATTCTCCGGTCTGGAAATCCCAAATCGACCCTGAGTACCGATGTGTCAGCGAAAAATTCTGGGACTGGTGGGTACCCGATCGCGACCGCATCGGTATTCCCGATCAGGCATTCAAGGATCTGCGGCATTACGTCGAGATGACCTCGGGCCTGCGCCCGGTCTATGTCAAACGTAACGGTGATGCCATACTGCTGCGGCAGTACGCTTCGTTTCACGAGTTCTTTGGGGATACCGATGCCAAAGGGACCTTGTCCGACGGCAGCAGTGTCCCGGTTTGCCCCGACCGCTCAGATATCGATCTGCATAATTCATGCTACTGGCACAACAACCGCGTTTCCCGGTACTTCACTGTGGAGAATCGCACCAACGACCAGCAGGCTCCGGGCGAGCTTCTTTCGGTCGCTGCATTGACTCTGGGGATTACGTATGCGCTCGATGAAGCCGAAGAGGAATTGCGTGCGTACTCATGGGAAGACCTCGTCCAAGCGCGGGAGACCGCCTGCAGAAAAGGGCTGAACCGCTCGGGTAATGGTTGCACTATCGAGCCATACACGCTGGCCGAAACACTGACCGATCTTGCCCAACGCGGGCTTCGCAACCGCGGACTGGGTGAAGAACAGTACCTGGAGCCGATGATCAAACGGATCAGGGCCGGCAAAGGCCCGGCAGATGACGTACTTGAAGCCTACGAACGAGGCGGGGTCGAAGAAATACTAAAAATCAGGAAATGGGTTTAAAGGGGGAAAACTGATATGACCAAGCCACAAAGCAAAGGCCTTGATGTCAATCTCGAGGGTATGGTGACACTCATCACCGGAGCATCTTCGGGTATTGGTGCGGCCATAGCGGGGCGATTTGCCCGAGCTGGCAGCAAAGTCGCTCTGGCGGCGCGCCGGAAAGAAAAACTCGATGACGTCGCGGCGACGATAAAGCAAATGGGTGGAACTGCACTGGTCGTGCCGACGGATGTCACCGAATACGATCAGGTGAAGCGGATGGTCGAGCAGACTACAAACCAGCTGGGTCCGATCGATGTCATGATCAACAACGCAGGACATGCAGTAGCAAAGTCGGTTGTTGATTCGTCGGTAGAAGAAATGGATGCCCAAATAGGTTCCAATTTCCGATCCGTCTGTTATGGGACCAAGGCAGTATTGCCGAGTATGATCGAGCGCAAAACCGGCAACATAATCAATATCGGCTCTAATTGTTCATTCAGGCACTATCCCGATTATGCAGCATACGTCGGTGCGAAACACGCTGTCATCGGCTTCTCACGTTCAGTGTACGAAGAGGTGCGGGAGCACGGAATCAGGGTCAACTGTCTCTGTCCTGCCGCTGTGAATACGGCCTGGGCCGATGTGGCCGGTGCCGAGCTTCCCTGGGGACGTGAAGAACGCTTACAGCCAGAAGACCTGGCCGAAATGGCACTTCTGTGTGTAGCCATGCCTGCCCGGGTCCAGGTCGACAATATCCTTATGTGGCC
>JBEPYC010000468.1:0-3416 GCA_041641555.1 Chitinivibrionales bacterium
CTGTACCTGAGCTGCCCGGGTCTTTTCGTGCAATGCTTTTTCGGAAGGTGATGTGCCCTGGAGGAGGCCATCCACCATCTGAGATGCGCTGCTTTTCCCCAGGCGTTGAGATTCTTCTGCCTCGAATTCAGCGAACTCTACCAAAAGACATGCTGTTTCATCGGGAAGGATGAGAACAAGAGAAAGAAGGTCACACGATACATTGGCTGAAGAAGGGGCAAAGGTACCGGGAACTACTATAGTGTTTTTTTTAATCGGTTTTTGATCTGATATCCGACGATATCCTGCATTCGTGGACAAGGAATCGAGCAGGGCTTCGAAGGTGGTCGAATCCGGTTTCTCTTTGAGGTGAGAAAGAAGCTTTTTGCCTGAGGCTAAAAGGAAATGTGCTGCCGGGGCAGACCAGTTATCAGCCGTTTTCCGTTCAAGTGTCGATGCCAGTTCTTCTGAAAGTGACCGAGAAAGACTGTCTGCATCTGCGTACCGATGTGAAGGAACAAGGGCAAACTGACGGGCCAGCCGGACAAGTTTCAGCGAATCGTGAAGATCAGCATCGGGGGCTAATGAATCTATTTCAGCCACCCGTAGGGTATCGCCAGAGGTAAGCACAAACAGTGGCTCATCGTTTTGGGTGCACGAATGAAAACAGGTTGCCAGTAACACGAAAAGAAGTAGTGTACGACCTTTCATAAGAGCCCTTTTCTGGGAACTGGTAGATACTACCAGAGTAGCAATTGGTGCGTTCTATGAAGAATCGGGTTAACCGCAAGTGATAAAGGAAAGCTGGGATGCAAGGTCTTCCTTCGTTCCTTCGTTTTGTATCTTGTGCCACTTCTGAGTAGTCGGTTCACTGAGAATGGATTCCTGAAGCTCCATCCGATGGATTATCCGGTTCTCCGAAAGATGTGTTTTCTCAGTCAAGCGCTCGAAGCGTTTTTCCGGCCGAGCTCGTATCCAGAGGAGAATATCGAACCAGTGCTCGATATGCCACAATGGGATCAATGCCGCATCCAGTATCAGTGGCTGGCTGACTGACTGAAGGCGCCGGTCAAGCAGCGCTATGAGCGAGGGGTGGACTAATGAGTTAAGCGCATTGAGCTGATCTGGAGATTCAAATGCCTTTTCTCCGAGGCGGGAAAAGGAAAGCTGGTTTTCCTGGAAGATGTCGGGTCCGAAATGTCTGGAGAGTTGTGTCTGGACTGTGGTATCGGTGCTCATCATGGTTTTGGCTTCCGTATCTGCATCGATAACCAAAAAGCCTCTTTCCGAAAGCATCTTACACGCTTCGGTTTTCCCTGAACCCATGTAACCGGCTATGCCAATCCGTAAAAAACCCACCTAAGATTCCCTGTGATGCTTGGTTATGGTAACCCGGTTCCCCTTGGGACTGAAATCCAGCTCGTCTACGTAGTTCCGAACAATGAAAAGCCCTCTTCCTCTGTCTTTTTCCAGATTTTCCGGGAGGGTAGGGTCTGGCACATTCCGGTAGTCAAAACCTTCTCCTTCATCCATCACCGAAACCACCACTTTTTCTTTTCGGATGACGTGACCGATAGTCACCTTCTTGAAATGATCTTTGTCGTTTCCATGATAGATCGCATTGGCAAGAAGCTCGGTAAGGGCAATTTTCATCTTCCGAATCGAATCGTCGGCATACCCGTATTCATCCATATCACGAAGAATGGTTGCGGCGGTTTTATCCATTTCTTCAAAATAGCTGATGAACTGTAAGTATACTGGATCGGTGGCCTCAAATCCGAGCCGAACCTTTATCTGGTCTTTTCGGGATTGCGTCAGGATTTCGACCGAGATCACTCCGATATCGTCACCTGTAGTCAGCCGGGTGGAGTGGCGCCGGTATTCATCCTTGAGGAGCGAGAGTAAATCAGACGGCGATGTGTCCTTTATGTTGTCGAGAAGTTTTCTCTGGAGAAGCTTCCGACCCCGTGATTCCTTGCCGGGGTCAAAAACTGCATAGAGGCCGTTAGAATGAAGAAAGAGCCAATCGCCGGGACTGAGGTATACGCTCCGCTCTTCGTAGTAACCTTCGCCGAATATGCCGACAAAAAGGCCATTGGTCTCGAGTGTTTGCAGGTCGTGGTGCTGATTTCGATATAAAAATGGCGGCGTGTGACCGGCGTTTGCATAGAATAGTTTGTTGTTGTGGAGGTCGAGAAATGCCACAAATGCCGATATAAAAAAGTCTTCGCGGAGTGTATCGCACATTTCTTCATTGACACGGTCAAGAACAGCTCTTGGAGAGGAAACCGCCCTGATGTGGGTCAGAAAAGAAACCCGGGCAACAGAGGCAATCAAAGCTGAAGCGACTCCGTGACCGGAGACATCGAAAATAAGAAAACCAAGAAGATCTTCCGATATCTGAACTACATCGAACAGGTCTCCCCCTACAAGCCCACACGGCAGGTAAACCGAAGCCATTTCGAGACCTTCGGTTCTTGGGAGACTCCGAGGAATCATAGCCGCTTGGATAGTCCGTGCAATTGCAAGGTCATCTTCGGCCATTCTTCGCTCAGAAAGCTCCTGTCTGCCTATATTGTCCGCCCTACGCGACGTATTCATAAATCCAATTCCCACAAAATCGCGAAGCATTCTTCCCCGATATGCCCGTAAATAAAAAATACCGATAGCATACCGGGGTTTGTGTCGGTAGTGTTGAGCAAAGTAAATTATCTACTTCCGGGAAGTCACCTCAGAAGGTATCGACATAAAATTTCGGACCACGCTGCCCGAGAAGTAGGCATCCGGCAGGAAGTGTTTTCCTCTTCTATTATAAAATGCTTGGCTCACCGAAGTCTACGAAATTTGGCCACCTGGTCCCTTTGAACATGTCGGTGCGGTATTGGGACGTTACAATGCTCCTTTTTTCGGGGTGAATCACCTTCAAGTGCTGCAAAAAACAGTTAGTACGGAGACGTTACATGCTTGCCAAACTCAGATCAATGGCTGTGGTTGGGATAGATGCTTTCGAAATTGGTATTGAGGCGGATATCTCCGATATGTTGCCAAGTTTTACAATTGTTGGGCTTCCTGATGGTGCGGTACGCGAAAGCCGGGAGCGTGTCATGTCCGCAATCAAGAACTGCGGGTTCGAATTCCCTACGCGTAAGGTAACAATCAACATGGCTCCCGCCGACATACGCAAGGAAGGTTCGGCTTTCGATTTGCCCATTGCAGTAGGGTTGCTGGCTGCATCCGGGCAAGTCTCTCTACAATCACCTGAGCATTACCTGCTGGTAGGGGAACTGTCCCTTGATGGTACGGTGAAACCGGTTAAGGGAATGCTTTCCATTGCCATTTCGGCGAGGGAACTGGGCGCAAAAGGACTCCTGGTTCCACGCGACTGCGCCCGGGAGGCGGCAGTTGCCCAAGGGGTCGATATCTATCCAATTGATAAA
>JBEPYC010000469.1:0-3412 GCA_041641555.1 Chitinivibrionales bacterium
ATACACTTTCCTCATTGACTTGCGTCGATAGAACTGTTTGATAAACAGACGATACTCTCTCTGGAGCATTTCTCGCGAGCCGATTGAGTGTGGAACAAATACGAAATGCTCGCAATCCATTTTCGGCCACTCGTTATCGAATGTGCCCAGCTCCGAGATGTTTCGGGTAATTGGTGCACCGGGAAATGGAGTAAAAGTGGTAACGTTGGCGTCTTTCAGAGGAAGAGACAGGGCAAATTCTCGGGTTTTGACCAGGGACTCTGGCGTTTCTCCGGGAAAGCCCATCATGAACAATCCTTTCACCCATAGACCGGCCTGGTGCAGTCGTCTGATATCGCCCCTGATTGATTCGAGAGTGAGTCCTTGCTTGTACCTGTCCAGGATCGACTGATCACCCGATTCGATCCCGACGTTTACCATCCAGCAGCCCGCACTCTTGAGCATCCTGATAAGTTCATCGTCGACATGCCCGATGCGAACGATGCAGTTGAATGTCATGCGCAAATGCGATCGTGACAGAAGATCGCACAGGCGTGAAACACGCTTACGGTTCAGAGTGAAGAGATCATCGTAGAAATTCACATGGTTAATGCCGAAATCGCGGCGGAGCCATCGGATCTGCTCGAACGTGTATTCAGGGGAATTCCACCGAAAGCTTTTTCCGAAGACCGAGCGGTCGCAATAACTGCAGGTGTAGACACATCCCCGTGATGAAATAATATTGGCTCCCGGGTGGCGCGGATACCCGAAAAGAGGCATGCGGTACCGCTTGGGAAATCCCTGCAGCAGATCATAAGCTGGAAAGGGAAGTTCATCGAGCTTGACTGCATTGGTCGGTTCTGGGCCTCTGGAGACGTCCGAACCATTCCGAAAGAACAGACCCTCGATCTGGCTTTCCGGGTCTCCTGCAGCAAGGCGCATTATGGCAAATTCGCCTTCGCCCGCTACCACATAATCTATTGCTTCGAAATCACGAAGGATCTGATCGCGTCCGGAGGAAACATGGACTCCGCCAAAAACCGTTCGTATCCGACTGTCGTATTCTTTGACCCTCCGACATACATCGTAAGCATCGTGGAATCCCGATGTCGTGGCAGTGAATCCAACCATGTCGGGTTCCCAGCCACTGATCCGTTCTGCCCACTGTCCGTTGTCGATCTGAGGGTCCAGGGCTCCATCGATTAGCGCTATCTCGTGTCCGGCCTTGCGGAGAACCGCTGCCAGTGAAGACAGGCCCATCGGGGGCATAACGCAAGCGAGTGTATGGATATCATGGGCGTTTCCCTGGTGAGGTCGGCTTCGGGGCTGGAACAGAATGATTCGCACGTACTATTTCCCTGCATATAATTCTAAATGCCGAAATGTTGAATGTTAGAGGCAATTCCGGCGCCGACCAAATATAGATTCACTCCTTTCGGCTCTGCCAAAGCGCGAGACTATTTGCCCCTGTTTTCAAGCGGGTGTTATTTTCAGAGATTCGATTCCCGTACCCCAAATTCACGTTCTGAATCGTAATCGGGTAAACCCAACGATTGAACACCTTCCCGAGGTCTACGAAACTTTTCATGGCCGAAGAAAAAACTCTGATAATCGTTCCGACGTACAACGAGAGTGAAAATATCGTTTTACTGGTGCCGGAGATCCGTGCAGCTGTTCCCCATGCCGACATCCTGGTGGTCGATGATAATTCTCCCGACGGGACATCGGATATCGTAAAGACACTGGGAAAAACCTTTCCAGGCCTGCACGTGCTGGATCGTGCTCGCAAAGAAGGGCTGGGGCGCGCATATATCAGCGGATTCAAGTGGGCTCTTGAGCATGGTTATGAGCTGATTTTTGAAATGGATGCGGATTTCTCGCACAGCCCTAAATACCTGCCCAATTTTCTCGAGGCAATCAATACCGCCGATCTGGTGCTGGGCTCGCGGTATAAAAACGGTGTCAATGTGATTAACTGGCCAATGAGCCGACTTCTTTTGAGTTACTGCGCCAATATGATTTTTACAAGAATTATTGCAGGCCTTCCGTTTACCGATTCAACCGGCGGATTCAAGTGTTTCAGGAAGTCGGTTTTGCAGTCCCTTGACCTGGATAAGATCGGGTCTTCGGGGTACTCTTTTCAGATCGAGGTAAATTATCTTGCATGGAAGAAAGGGTTTCGGGTCAAAGAAATCCCCATTGTGTTTACCGACCGCACTCGCGGCGTTTCGAAAATGTCTACCAAGATTATCCGTGAGGCTTTAATCCTACTGTGGCGACTTCGGCTCCGAACAATTCTTCACCGGACGTGAACGGGCAGCATACCAGTGATGTCCTTATATCGGTAGTTATCGTTAATTACCGGGTCCCCTTCTTTCTTCACCAGACGATCCGGTCTTTGAGCCATGCGGAGCTCTACGGTAGGACCGAAGTGATCGTGGTTGACAATGCATCGCGTGATAATTCCGAAGAAGTAATCAAGCGCGAATTTCCCGATGTCGGCTGGGTGAGTCTCAGGGAAAATGTCGGGTTTGGCAAAGCGTGTAATGTAGGCGCCCGTCAGGCCCGAGGTGAGTATGTCCTCTTTCTCAACCCTGACACCATGGTCTCCGACAACACCCTCCGCGAATGTGTCGAATTCCTTCGGACTAATGAGAGCTGCGGGCTGATGGGGCCAAAAGTGCTCAATCCCGATGGAACCTTGCAGGTAAGCTGCAGACGGAGCTTTCCCACGCCTTCGGTTGCCTTCTTCCGTTTTACCGGTCTTTCAAGACTGTTCCCGCGAAGTAAGCTGTTTGGTCAGTACAACCTGACCTACCTCGATCCGGACCAAAGTGCAAAGGTCGATGCGGTTTCGGGTTCGTTCATGTTTATGCCCCTGTCTCTTTTTCGGAAGATCGGCGGTTTCGATGAGCGCTTTTTCATGTACGGCGAGGATTTGGACTTGTGTGCTCGGGTGACTCTGCAGGGCAAAGAGGTCTGGTACAATCCGGGAACTCAGATCGTGCATTTCAAAGGGCAAAGCGCCCGCCGTCGCTCATTCCAGAGTCGGGTTTCGTTTTACCAGGCAATGATCCTGTTTTCCAGCAAGTACCGCCACACCCATGGATCATTTCTTCCATCCTGGCTTGTATTCGTAGGAATACTTCTCCAGGCCGGGGCCGGAATGATTGCGAACATGTTTTCGACCCTGACTGCAAGCTTGATCGATTTGATAATTGTGAATGGCATTCTGTGGGGCGGCCTGGTGATTCGATTCCACTTCAGTCCACTTCAGGACCCTTATGCATCCAAAGACCTGGTAACGATTGCCGGGCTGCATTCCCTGGCTTCAGCCTGTTTTTTATGGGTGCTTGCTTATCGGGGAATCTATTCAAAGGAGCGGTATTCGACCCGCAACATGCTGGCTTCGGGTTTTGCTGCTTCGCTAATT
>JBEPYC010000470.1:0-3403 GCA_041641555.1 Chitinivibrionales bacterium
CGGCGGCAATGTCGATCCGGCGGCGCTTCGGAATTTTCTGGCCTATGCTTACCGATACTGGACCGATGGGATCGACCCGGGCCTCGACTACGTGGTGTTCATGGGCAATGGGCACTGGGATTACAAGCACGCTGTTTCCAGCGAACCGCTCTACATACCGACCTTTCAGATGGGGCATCGCGACAATCAGAAATGTATCGAAGACTACTTTGCGTGCCTTGAGCCCGGGGAGTCCTGGAACGGGAGCCCGGATATCATTCTTGGGAGACTTCCCTGTGATTCACCCGAAGAAGCCGAAGAAATTGTGAACAAGATTCGGTATACCGAGGATCCCTCGCTGGCAGATTTCGGCGCCTGGCGCAATCGGATGTTGCTCGTAGCCGATGACGATATGCAGGGGAGCAGGAGAGATCCAATCAGGGACCACCATGTGAGTTCGGAAAGGGTCGGTGACAGCATCCTCAATGCTTCGCCATCGGTGGACATGCGGAAAGTCTATTTGTTCGAATATGAATGGGACGAAGTCTACGAGAAACCGGAAGCAACCCGGGCGATAGCAAACGAGATCAATGCGGGAGTTGCCTGTGTTAATTACTTTGGACACGGTGCAGATATCCTGTGGGCAGATGAACACATTCTTGCAGTCGATAATATGGGCATCCTTCGGAATGCTCCCCGCTATCCGTTGATGTGTTCTTTTTCCTGTTCGGTTGGGAAATTCGATAAACCAGAGCACAATGCACTGACCGATGCGCTCGTGAAATTCCGGGAAGCAGGCGCGATCGGTGGCATTGCCAGCACTCGCCTCGCTTATGCATCGGTGAATACGCAACTTGCCAAGATATTTTTCAACAAGTTCTTTGCCCGGGATACACTTCGTTCAGTTGGTGAAGCCTACCGGGAATCGATGCGGGATTACAAATCGAACAAACAATATGTCCTGCTCGGAGACCCCTCAATTCGGCTTGTCAATCCGGTTCAGGGCATGACATTGAAGATCACGGATACCAGCGGTACCTCACTCGATACGCTTCAGGCACTTCAGCAGATCATAGTCAAAGGCACGATTCACCCGGAAGGGCAGAGCTCGGTAGATAAGACCTACGGCACGGAAGCCGATCCGGCTTTTGCTCAGATCGGTATTTTCAACGCGCCCGACACGACGCAGCGCAAAGATGGCGGTAAGATGGATATCGAGCCGTATACACTACCGGGCATTCCGATTTTTATCGGGCGGGTTCCGGTCAAAAACGGCAGATTCGAGCAACGTCTGCGTTTACCTCAACGCCTGTCTTTCGATCGTGAGGGGCCCAAAGTGACTGCGTATGCATGGCAGGGAAACCAGCAGGCTCTCTCCCACAAATACGTTACCTTTCACGGCAGTGTTCAGGACACGATACGGGATTCTGCCGCTCCGAGTATTACCGTTCGCCCGGTGTACAACGATGCCGTGCGGAATGCCGATGCCACATTCGGTGAAAAAGTTGTCATTTCGCTCCCGATCGAACTGGAGATCGGCCTGTTCGATGAAAATGGAATCGATGTGGTGGGTGTCGGCCCCGATGAGGGACTGACCATGGAAATCTCTGATGGAGTCATGAGCCGGCGGAATATCAATCACAAATTCCGATTCGCTGAAGGGGATTTTCGTACCGGCAGCGCTGTTGTCTCACTGGAAAAAGGATCAATACTTCCGGGCGTCTACAAAATGACCGTGGGCGCCCTGGACCTTGTCGGGAATGGTGGAGACAAGGAGTTCGTGCTCAGTGTCGAAGATGAACAGGATTTCGAACTGGGCATGGTATTCAATTATCCCAACCCGATGAAAATGGGGGAGACCACGCGATTCTACTTCTATACGGCTGCTCCGACCTACCCCTGGCAACCCGATGAGGTCAGAGCCGTCATCAAGATCTACACGCTTTCAGGCAAACTCGTTCGCGTTCTGGAAACCATGTCACCCGATGGCATTCAGAATGGAATCGAGTGGGACGGAAGAGATCAGCTCAACCAACTCCTCAGTCCCAATATATACCTGTACCAGGTAACGGCTCAGCAGCGAACCAGTCAGCTCAAAACCTCAAAAAGCGAAATAAAGAAACTGGTCATCCATCCGCCGAGATAATCTGGGAATCCCCGTCTGTCTATAGCTCGAAGCGCAGCAGCGTTACTCCTCACTCGATACCTTTTGGAGATTCGAGCAAGGAGAGGCGTTTTGCGTGTTTCCGGGTTTTACGTATCTTCGGAATTTTCAGCGATCATGGATTCGAAGTGCCTGCCGAGTTCGGTAAGCCCGTCGCCTGTCACTGATGAAATCGCCAGCCACCCTGCTGGGATTTGACGGTGCTCGGAGTCGAGGAGGTCGGTTTTGGTGAGAATATAACATCGTGGTTTATCGGCCATTCTGGGATCATAGGCGCGCAGCTCTTCCAGCAGTACCTCGGCTTCAGCTTCGGGATTCTCCGCACCAGCCTCCACGAGTATGGCCAGAGCTTTCGTTCGCTCGATGTGCCGCAGGAACCGTATCCCCATCCCTTTGCCCGTGTGCGATCCCTCGATCAAACCGGGGATGTCGGCAATGACAAAAGAGTCGTAGTCCGATGTCTTTATGATTCCCAGATAGGGGTGAGTCGTTGTGAAGGGATAATCGGCAATACGGGGATGAGCCCGAGAAATGCGCGAAAGCAGTGTCGATTTTCCAGCATTGGGGCGACCAACCAGGCCGATATCAGCGAGGACTTTCAGTTCCAAACGGAGACGCAATTCCTGGCCGGGTTTTCCCTCCTCAGCGCGTTCCGGGTTACGGTTATGGCGGCTGGATAAAGCCGCATTGCCTCTTCCCCCCTTGCCGCCCTTGGCTATGATGACTTTCTGCCCGGCGTTGGTGCAGTCGGCAAGAAGCCCCCCCGAAGTGTCATCGTACACAAGCGTTCCCAGGGGTACCTGGATAACAATGTCCTCGCCGTTTTTTCCATCTTTGTTGGAACCCTTGCCATGAGTGCCGGACTCAGCCCGGTAGGTCTTGCGGTAAGCGGCATCCTGAAGCGTGTGCAACTGAGGGTTACCTTCAATGAAGATATGCCCGCCTCGTCCACCGGTACCGCCATTGGGAGGGCCTTTGGCGATATATTTGGCGCGGAGGTAGGAGAAACAGCCGTTCCCCCCTGAACCCCCTTTGACGATTATTCTTGTTTCGTCTATGAATTTCGGCACGAAATATTGCCTGTCAGGTTAATCTTTGGATTTCGATGAATTGGTGGATTTCGAAGAAGCGCCCGACGAGGACGAGCCGGTGTCCGACTTGCCACCAGATGATTTCTTTTCGGAACCTGAGCCGGATCCTGAACCGGATTCGGCTTTCGCTGCATTCTTGTATGAATCTGAACGATAATCGGTAATATAG
>JBEPYC010000471.1:0-3398 GCA_041641555.1 Chitinivibrionales bacterium
GTGACCTCTCCCGGATCGGGGAACCGGCCGGTGTCGTGCTTCGAGTAGACTTTTTTACCATCGACAAATACGTCGAAAATTCCTCCCGAGCCACCTTCCAACTCGGCATCTACACCAAAATTCGTATTAAGCTCCTCCGCCAGACCGACGGCTTTCGGTTTGTAGTTTCACATGGTGCAATAAATGATTCGTACCTGCATGATAGTCCTTTCAGGCTGCGGGTTCAATGGATTCCGATTCGGGATTCAAAACAATTGATCTATCACGTCTCTTCCGATCCACGTACCATGAACAGTTTACCAGAGCGCACGATCTCAACAAGGCCATACTTTTCGAGCATTGACTGAAATGCATTGAGTTTATCCGAAGAGCCCGTTGCCATGAATGTTACGGTATCCTCGGTGAGGTCTTCAGAATGCGCCTTGAAATGATGGCCGATTTGAAGAATCTCGGTGCGTTTGTCCGCGGGGCATTTTACCTTGATCAGGGTCATCTCTCGTTCAACCTTGATATCGCCGGTATGGTCACTTGCATGGATGACATCAACCAGTTTATTGAGCTGACCGATTATCCGGTGCAAGGTCTCCGGGTCTCCCGATGCCACCAGGCTCATGCGGGAGAATCGGGGGTCGGTAGATGGAGAGACAACCAGGCTTTCGAGATTGTATCCCCGGCGTGAAAACACAAGCGCTATTCGGATAAGTACACCGGGCTTGTTGTTTACCAGAAGGCTGATTGTGTGCTGTTCGGCTGTGTTTGCATTCATAAGTGTAGTTTTCCAGTCTCCTTGGTTATTTCTTGGGGGCTTCCAGGATCATATCCTCGTAACTTCCCCCTGCCGGGATCATGGGGAAGACGTTTAATTCTTTTATAACTTCGACATGCACCAGGCACGGGCCATCGGTGTAATCCAGAGCTTCCTTGAGTACCTTCTCTGTGTCTTCGACTTTCGTCAGGTGGAAAGCACGTACGCCGTATGCTTCGGCAACTTTTACAAAATTGGGGTTCCCGTCCAGGTCGACGCCATAGAGGCGTTTCTCGTAAAACATATCCTGCCACTGGCGAACCATCCCCAAAAACTTGTTATCTATGACGATAACGGTCAGGGGAAGCTTGTGTATGGCCGCGGTAGAAAGCTCGGAAAGCGTCATCTGAAAGCCACCGTCGCCGGCTATTGCCACCACTTTCTTTTTTGGGCAGGCAAATTGAGCACCGATTGCCGACGGAAACCCAAATCCCATGGTGCCTGCTCCACCTGAAGAGATCCAGTGGTTGGGAGCAGTGGTTCTCACAAACTGCGCGGCCCACATCTGGTGTTGTCCGACATCAGTTGTAATGATCGTATCCTGGTCAACAAGCGAATCGAGCACGTTCAACACATAGCGAGCTTCGAGTCCGGGATCAGTTTCAAAGGTGAGCGGGTGCTCTTGCTTCCAGGAATCGATTTGTTTGCGCCATGCTTCCGTGTCGCCGGGCCGAGTAACGGCATTGAGTTGATCGAGCACTTCACGGGCATCACCGCAGATGAACTGATCCATACGGAGAAGTTTGTCGTGTTCAGCCGGATCAATGTCGATGTGAATCTTTGTGGCTTCGGCACAGAACTTCGCCAGGTTTCCGGTGATGCGGTCATCCCATCTGGCCCCGATAGATATAATGCAGTCGCAGTCTTTCACGGCAAGGTTTGCGTAGGGTGTGCCGTGCATACCAAGCATCCCCAGGCTCAACTGATGCCGTTCAGGGAATGCTCCCTTGCCCAGGAGTGTGGTTGTTACAGGAATCTGCAGGCTCTCCGCCAAACGAAGAAGCTGCTCGGAACCTCCGGCCACAAGCACGCCGTGTCCGGCAAGGATCAATGGTTTTTTCGCCGCATGCAGAAGCTCTGCAGCGTTTTGAACAGCGGATTCATCGCCTTTGGAAGGAATCTCGTAGCCGGGCAGCTCCATGGGAGCGTCGAACTCAGGCGTAAAGAGTGCCGAGGAGATATCCTTGGGGATATCAATCAACACCGGCCCAGGGCGACCCGTTTCGGCCAGGTGAAAAGCTTCCTTGGTGATACGAGGAATGTCTTCGGGGTCCTTAATCAGGTATGAGTGCTTAACGATGGGGTATGAAACACCGGAAACATCCGCTTCCTGAAAGGCATCGAGTCCCAGACTTCCGCTTCCGACTTGGCCCGAAATTACCACCATCGGAACCGAATCCATGTGAGCGGTCATCACTCCTGTGATGGCGTTGGTTGCTCCTGGGCCCGAAGTGACCAGGACGACTCCGGCCTTGCCTCCCGCTCTCGCGTAGCCATCGCCCATGTGTGTCGCGCCTTGTTCATGGCGGCTAAGGACGAATTTGATCTGCGAGTCCCGCAATGCATCGAAAATCGGGATATTTGCTCCGCCGGGATAGCCGAAAATGTGACTGACCCCATGCTTCTCGAACACCTTTACCAGCGCCTGCGCGCCTGTCATTCTCTCTGAAGCCATCGTTACGTTCCAATCCTGACTAAGTGTGTGCAAATCCTGACGTGTACGGCAGAGTAGCCGCTGTCTTTTCAATCTGTTCTTTGTTTTGCAGAAGAACCGAAGTTGTATCCCACAATCCCTGGGTGAAAGCAATGCGGTATGGCTCGGGAAGTGAAATCGGAATGCTCTTTTCTCCCACAGTGGCCTTCTGCTCTTCAAGATCAATGGTAATCTCCATCGATGGGTCTTGCTCGACCATGGCCATCAATGAGGCAAGCTCGCTGGAATCGGCACTTACCGCAGGTATTCCCATGGCCACGCAGTTGCCGGCGAAAATGTCGGCAAAGGAGATACCGATGAGTGCACGAATACCGAACCGCCGAAGAGCCTGTGGTGCATGTTCGCGTGAGGAACCGCACCCGAAATTGCCGCCCACCAGAAGAATATCGTTTCCTTTGAATTTGGGCTCGTTAAGCGGGTGCTGCTTCTGGGTGCCGTCGGATTCAAAGCGCTCGTCATGAAACGCATGCTCCCCGAGCCCCTCGAAGGTGACACATCGCATGAACCGAGCGGGGATAATGCGGTCGGTATCGATGTCGTCGCCGGGTAAGGGTAAACCCCGTCCGGACAGACTGGTAATGGGTTGTACTATAGATTGGGCCATCAGTGCTATCCTCTTCTTAATGGTTTTCTGTGCAAATACTTTCCGGATCCTGATCCCTGCCCCGGTAGAGGTCGCCACCAGAGGACCGGATGCGCATGCTTGCAAAACCAGGTTTTTCAGGTCGATGCGGTTATTTCAAGCACATCTGACTACCGGGACGTGTCCACATGCGAAAAGACTCAGTGAGCGCAGTCAAAGGCTCACGCGAGTCTGCGTACGTCGGTTATTTCTCCGGTTATTGCTGCAGCGGCAACCATCGCCGGACTCATCAGAAC
>JBEPYC010000472.1:0-3392 GCA_041641555.1 Chitinivibrionales bacterium
CAGCAAACCCAGGGTTCTTGATTTCGGATGCGGGGAGGAAGCGGTCCTGACGGGAATGCTCGAAGCGGCGGGGTACGAGTGTGTACCATACGATCCGTTGTACGGTTTGACAAAAGGTTTTCAGGGAGAGTTCGATATTGTGCTCATGTGCGAAGTTTTCGAGCATTTGAAAAAGCCGCGGGAGGAGCTCGACAGGATTGCTTCGATTACCGAGAATGGATTCGTGATTATGCAGACCCGTTATCGGCCCGAAAGTAAAGTGGAATTTCAGTCGTGGTGGTACAAAGAAGACCCCACGCATATTCTCTTTGCGGCTCAGAACACAATCGAGCATGTGTCCGCAGCTATCGGGAAAAGGGTATGGAAAAGCCAACGGGGAGGAACCGTTATCCTGGGCCCGGTCTCGAGTGCCCGGAGAACTGCTGCGAAGGGGCATGAAGAGAAGTGATGTGACCGTGCCCGCTAAGCAGCATCGAAGTGCAACAGTGGCACCATCGGATATTTACACGAGTTAGATCTATCGGCGCGGGCTCGGAAGACTCTCTCCCGATAGAACAAGAACAAAAGCAGCAGGCGATTTTGCAGCCACAGGAGACAATCGTGAGTACACCAGTTTGTTCATTTATTCAGATCAGTGATTCTCATATCGGCCCGGATCCATCGTTTGTTCTCTACGGAAAGAACACGCGCAAGTGTGCCCAATGCGTGATCGATAGAGTAAATGGTTTCGATTCGCCGGTCGATTTCGTTGTACATACCGGAGATGTCCTGAACCGTCCGCGACCCGAAAGTCTGTCGCAGGCGCGGGAGGTGTTCTCGACTGTGCGGTTTCCGCTCTATATGACAACCGGAAATCATGATACCTCATTAACCACCGACAGCCTTCTGCAGCAACCTGTGAATCGCCTTCATCACGCAGGATGTTCGTACTGGTTCGAGAGGAACGGATGCCGATTTGTTGCGCTCGATACGCGGGGCCCCGATGAAATCGATCCGCATGGGGTGTTCGATACAGACCGGGAGAAAGCGTTGAAGAGTGCGCTGGCAGGGTATGAGGGTCAGGTTGTTGTGTTCACCCACTTTCCTCCGCTTCCGCTCGATTCGGTCTGGCATGATCGGGATATGCTCATGATCGAGGGAGACCGGATGCACAAGGTGCTGAAAAAATCAAGTGCCCGAATCGCCGGGGTCTTTTTTGGCCACCTTCACCGGCATATCATGATTTTTCGCGACGGGATCCCGTATGTGAGTGCCGCGAGCACGTTCTGCCAGTTCGGGGCACTTCCCTCGGACAAACAGACCCGTTTCGAACAGGATGCACCCGTTTCATTTAATTATGTTTCAATCATGAAAGATTCGGTGGTGGTGAAAAGTATCGATTTGTCCGATAGGTGTCCGTGTGAGTAGGCGAAAGGATGCTGCTGCGATGATCACGAAGGTAGTGAGAACTCTCTGGCGCAAGGTGGTTGTGGCGGCGGGAAATCAGCCGCATTTCGTGGTCGATGGGAAACGGGTGTATCGGACTGTCGGATGGCTTGTGGCGGCTTTGGGGCTCAGTCTGATCCTGATGGGGACGATGAGTGCCGGAGTAGGCTCACAGGCGCGGTCCCGATACGAGCAGACCAGCGGACGGCTTGCGCGAATCTTTTCCGAAAGAGATCAGGAGTATTTCAATCGCCTGGGCGGCCTTATCGCTTTCGGGCATAGCCTTCAGATTGCCGGCGGACTGCTTATTATGAGCGGTGCGGCGGTTATCCTTTTCCCTTTCGGTGCATGGCGGGCAGTGACGGTGGTGGATCGGAAGATCAGACCGGCTCGAAGCATACAGGGTGATCACGAGATACCTGCTGCGGAACCCGGGTAAATGCCGTAAAAAACCTCCCGCCTTTCATGGCTCAATACCTGCTGATCGCCAGCTTCACGATTCGATCGATCAGTTTTGTGTAGGACATCCCCGCATGCTCCGCTGCCCGCGCGATCTCATCATCGGTATCCAACCCCGGATTCGGGTTCACCTCAAAGATCACCAGCTTATTGTCGTCGGTCAAACGAAGATCGATACGTCCGTAGTCCCGCACTTGAAGCAGTCGGTAGGCTTTCTTGCATATCCGTTCCACGCTGGTGAGGATACTCTCGGGAAGCTCTGCGTTGCGAAACCGTACTTTCCAGCGTTTCTGGTATGGTTTGTTCCACTTTACCTGGTATGTCGCAATCACCGGCCCGCCTTCATCGGCTCCGAATTCCAGCTCACGCGGCGGAAGTACCCTCAGTCTCCGGTTTCCCAGAACGCCGACATATAACTCTCGCCCCTGAATGTATTCTTCGGCGATTGCCGACTGATCGAAATGCTCGTGCATCATGCGAACCCGATCGATCAGCTCGGTTTCGTTTTTGACAAGGGATGCATTGGATATGCCGTCTGAACCGTCTTCGTACACGGGTTTGACCACCAGAGGATAGCGGAGCCTTCGTGAAGGCCGGGGGCGGCGGTCCGGAGGGAAAACGGCGAATTCCGGCACGTGTATACGCCGAGAGCTGAGCAGCTGTTTGCAGAGACCCTTGTGCCGGCAGAGCATGAGTCCTGCCGAGCCGCTTCCGGTAAAAGGGATATCCAGAAGCTCCAGAAGACCGGCGATATTCTTGTCGAGCCGTCGCTGATCGCGGTACTGTTCGGTCAGGTTAAATACGAGATCGGGGCGGTTGTCGGTAAGATCGGCAATGATTGGCTCCAGCTGGTTTCCTACCCCAAGGCATCGCACGTTATGGCCCAGGTCTTTGAGCGCGGTCACCACTCGGTATTCTGTCGCGTTGTGCTCTTCGGGTTTTTCGTAGGAAATACCATCGGGAGGCATGCACGCTTCATCGATCAGAGCGGTAATGGCACGTGTTTGTTTCATGTCCCTTCTATCACCTTTCTGGCTCGCCGGGTGTTGCACATCACCGCGGAAACAAGCGATGTCACTTCACAGAGCGCCTCTTCGTCGGACCGATGTACCCGGAGATCGAGAACCGCGCACCGTGTGGCCAGTTTCCGAAGAAGCTTATCGATGTCGAACTTTCGTTGCCGTGTCCACATAGACACACTGCTGACGATTGTTTTGCGGTGAGTTTTGAGAAACGATGTAGCACGGCGGTTTCGCTGCGGTTGCCCGGGCGGAGAAAAGATCCGAAAGAGCGCAGGATCGAAAAACCCCGGAAATTCTTCACCCAGGTACTCCCGTTTCCGTTTGTAATAGGCTTGAAGAGTGGATGTCATCCGGGTGGCCGACCATGGGGTCTGCACGGAGGTAACTTTCGGGGGAGTCGAACCCAGACGGGACATGAGGGAATCGATATACCTGAGCTTTTTTATCACCGGCCACCCGGCATACCTTTTTTGCCACGACTGATCA
>JBEPYC010000473.1:0-3343 GCA_041641555.1 Chitinivibrionales bacterium
ATTCGGTCCCCCAGCCCCCGCAGCCTTCCGAAGAACGCACGAAAAAGCAACTGTCGTCGTCTTCGACATCACCAGGTAAAAAAAAATCCTCCAGAAAAAAAAAGACGAGTTCAAAACGCCCCCTCGAAGGCGTGAAGATCAAGAAGAAATTTAAAGAACGCATTCGCAAAAAGAAAAAAAACTGATTCAGCACATCTGAATAACTCTTACTCTGCCCGGGAGGATTGTTGTGGTCGATCGGCTCGATGCTGCACGAAAGCTTCTCCGCAAACATAACTGCACTCACCTGCTCGTTTCCGACCCGATCGACTGCGAATACCTCAGTGGCTTTCGCTCTTCGAGCATATTCATCCTTCTTGGTCGTAAGAGTCAGTTTCTTCTCACCGATTTCCGCTATCGACAAACAGCAACGGAATTCTGCCGTACTCATCCCGGGTGGAAATTCGTCGAAGTCTCCGAAAGCAGTTTTTCCACTCTTTCTTCCCTGATCTCACGTGGCTCCAGACTCGGTATCGAGTCGAATACCCTGACCGTTGATCAGTTCGATCAACTCAAGAAGCACGGAAAGAACGCTAAATTGGTCAAACTCTCCTCAGGGATTACTGAGCTGTTTCGGCCAAAATTGCCATCCGAAATACGTCAGATATCCCGGGCCGCACGAATTGGCGATACGGCCCTGGAACAGACTCTGCCGGCCATTCGGCTCGGAATGACCGAACTGGAACTGCAGAAGAAGCTTGAGAGCAAGTGTGCCGAGTTGGGTTCCGAGGGACCATCGTTTGAGACCATCGTTCTTTTCGGTAAGCGCTCAGCCCTTCCCCACGGCGTCCCTTCAAAACGCCGGCTTCGCAAAGGAGACTGGATCCTTATCGATTTCGGATGTACTGTCAAGGGATTCTGCTCCGACATGACCCGAACAATGGTCGCGGGAGATGCGACCGAAAAGCAACGTGAGATGTATTCGGTCGTTCAGGAAGCGCAACGCCGAGGGCGCCGAGCAGTTCGAGAGAAAATACCCGCTTCTGAAGTTGATCGTTTCACGCGGGAATTCATCGATGAGCAGGGATATGCCGAGAGTTTCGGACATGCGACAGGACACGGTGTAGGAAGAAGGATTCATGAAGGTCCCCGTGTTTCCCGTAAAGACTCCTCTCCTCTCAGTTCCGGAATGGTAATCACGGTTGAGCCAGGCGTCTACCTTCCTGAACTCGGCGGTGTCAGAATCGAAGATATGGTTTGTGTCACCCCAACCGGCGGAAGGGTTCTCACCCATTTCCCCCGTGAGCTTCTGGAGATAGACCTATGATCAACATGCAGGCTCTATTGAAAGCCATGGTCGACAAAAAGGCCTCCGATCTTCATATCCGGGTCGGTGTCCCTCCCGTGCTTCGCGTGAACGGGGGACTTTTTCGAGCCAACATGGAACCATTTAGCCCGACTGACCTCAACGAAGCTCTTCAGCAGGTGTTGTCTCCTGACCAGATTCACACATTCAATACGACCCACGAACTCGATGCAGCATTTGGCATAAAGGGGGTGGGACGTTTTCGGATGAATGTTTACAGCCAGCGGGGAACACCTTCGATGGCGATTCGTGCAATACGTACCGAAGTGCCTCGCTTTGAAGAACTGCAGTTGCCGGATGTCATTCTCGATGTGGCTATGCGAAGAAGAGGCCTGGTGCTTGTTACCGGAACAACGGGAAGTGGAAAATCCACGCTGCTGGCGTCCATGATCGAGCACATAAATAGCAACGCTTCCATGAATGTCATTACTATCGAAGACCCTATCGAGTATTTATACCGGGATAAGAAGAGTGTTATCGTGCAGAGGGAAATTGGAAGCGACAGTGATAGCTTTACTGCCGCACTCAGATCATGCTTTCGTCAGGATCCGGATGTCATTCTCATAGGTGAGATTCGAGACAAGGAAACCATGGAAATCGCACTGAGTGCCGCCGATACGGGCCATCTGGTACTCAGCACATTACATACGATGAATACTGCGGAGACGATTTCCCGTGTGATCTCATTTTTCCCTCCGCACCAGCATAATCAGGTCCGCCTGGTTCTGTCCAGCACCCTCGTGTCGATAATTTCTCTTCGCCTCCTCCCCCGCAAAGAAGGCACAGGTAGAATTCCGGCTTCTGAAATATTGATCAACAATGCTGCAATTGCCGAGTATATCCTCGATCTGGAAAAAGCTCATCAGATTCTGCCTGCTGTAGCCGAAGGCTACACCCAATACGGCTCACAGACCTTCGACCAGTCACTCCTGCAACTCTATCGGGAGGACTTGATATCCTTTCAGGTTGCAAAACAGCATGCGAACAATCCGGACGATTTCGAACTCAGGGTAAAAGGGGTTGAAGGAAGCAATGACCGGAGCTGGCTTTCCTGAAAAGCAGACCGGCTTGTGCCACCACCACGATCACGTCAGGGTCAAAGGAATAGCTGCATGAAACAGAACGTATTAAGGGGTATCGTCGGAGTGATTCTGGTTTTTGCAGGTATCGCACCTGCCTCGGAAATCACCGCGAAGATCACTATGATCGAAGGAGATGCGCGTTTCCTGCGCTCCGGAGGAGAAAAGTGGCGTGCCGTTCGACCGGGCCTTCCTTTGCAAGTCGGAGACCAGGTGTATACACAACCTGAGAGTTTTCTGGAAATCCGCTACACTATCGGCGCAATCCTTCGGCTCGACGAAAGCACGAAAATCACCATCGAGCAGTCTTCGGAGAAAGCCTCACGGACCCGTACCGGAATGGGGGAAGTGTGGGTTAACATGCAAAAGATAATCGGCTCGGGAAGAGATTTCGAGGTCGCATCACCCACGGCAACGGCAGCAATCCGCGGTACAGTCTTTCACATGTCGACCGACGAGGATTCTACATCGGCAGTATCGGTCTACAACGGGAAAGTCGCCGTGGGCCCTTCCTCATCCGCTCAAAGCAACTCAGGGAAATCGCAACCCAAGATGCAGGAGCCAACCGAAATCCCCGGGCCGCAAGAGGTTCCAGGGCCCTACGAAGTTCCTCTGGAGACGTGGACCACTATTGTGGCCGGCCAGCGCATCTCAGTTCGAAAAGACGGGACTTTTGCCAGCGAATCGTTCGACGTAGATGAAAAATCGGATGAGTCATTTGTCGCTCGAAACAAGAAAATAGACAAGAAACTTGCCGAGGAAAACGGCGAGAACGATTAGAAGGTAAAGTCAGTCGCGCAGTGTCTGTGCGAATGCCCGAAGGTCGGCAGCGACTTCCCCCATCGATTGATACCGCTCGCTGAGATCAGCCATACACCGGAAAATGATATCGTTAAGCGGCTCGAATCCCTTGGGAGGA
>JBEPYC010000474.1:0-3339 GCA_041641555.1 Chitinivibrionales bacterium
GGTGTGCATGGTTTATAGCTCCCCCGCAGGAGAGGCAACACGATTCATTGGCGAGTTTGGTGTATCGTGATTCTATTGCGTCGGCCGAAAAACTCATTTTTCCTCCTATATTCCTGTAGATGCATGGCTACAAAAATCGTTCCAGGTACTACAACGCGCCTATCAGTGCTTGCATGGCCAGGCGTACTTCCGCAATTTGCCGGTCATCGAGCGCGCTTGTGATCTTGTTCTCACATTCCCGGAGAAGCTCGTCGATTTCATTCCGAAGCTTTTCTCCTTCAGGTGCCAGTCGAATAACGACAGCCCGTCGATCATCGGGTTTCTGGTCACGATATATGTATCCGCGGTCGATCATTTTCTGGATAACGCGGCTTCCCCGTGATGCAGAGAGGCCCATTTTTTCTGAAAACACTGCCGAAGACAGTTCTTCTTCGGGACTAATACAGGCGATAGCATGATACTCGGCCGGTGATAAACAAAGTTTCTGACGAATCCGTTCATCGGTGACGGCGCATTTGGATCGCAACATCAAAAGTGTCCTCATGAATGGGTTGTGCATAAACAGAGTCTCTTTCTTTGCTGCCATGACCCGAATACGAGTGCCGAGAATAATTGTTGTTAGTAACAATGATTGCTATAAACAATAATAATCCATTCCCCGAAGGATGTCAATACTGGGGTACTTTTTTCTGTTCTGGTGTGTGGATCAAGTGGGATATGCCCTTACGCTACCCGGGGTGATTTGCCGGAAGGATGGGGGCCTGATTTGGAATACTAAAGGTGGGTACTCACCTATTCTTCTGAATGTGGAATGATCAGGGAGATCTAAACGAAAATTAACTGGACTACCCGATTGTGGGTGGGCCAGCTTCCAGGACTTCCCGGTGCCCGAACGCCAGCTCAAACTCAAGCGCATCTTCGATCGTAACCCATTTGGTATCAGCGACTTCGTCTTCTGATGGGTTCAGCGCTCCAAGGCCCGGACCGGTGAAAACAAGCACACAGTTGTGGATGCCCATGTCGGGGAAGATCTCATCGAAATACCGGAAAAAGGCAGGAACAAACTCCAGCCCCGTCTCTTCTTTCACCTCCCGGGCAATCGCCGTTTCCGCCCGTTCATACTCCTCAATATGCCCACCCGGCAGACACCACGTCCCCTTGAACGGCTCAACCGTACGGAGAGTTAGAAGGACCTTGCCCTCATCGTTATATACAACCGCTGCGGTGGTGGCATGTGGCATTTCACTTTCCTTTCATGGCTGTAATTTTCCCCAAGGGCCTTTGAAAACCGCGGACTTCGAGCAAACTCAGGCTTACTGATCACGCTCCTGCTCAAGAGAAATTGCTGGCCCAGTTACCACAACAGCCTATGGGTGCGGGTACACCGACCCTCAATATCCACCAATAACTCCAACCACCCGCTACCCTGGCGCAGTGCCTCCATAAAAGCAAATTCGATTTCTAATCTATCTCTTTCAATCTCTTCCGAATCTCTTGTAAGTACTTGGATTCTTTGTAGATATAGCCATCGATCCGGGCAACCCGTTCGAGGCTGTCGGCGTTACGAGCGGCAATCAGTTCGGTGCTCCAGTCTCCGGCATCTTTTGCCTGAGAAATCAAGGAGATAGCTTCATCCAGATGCTGCTCCGGAGACCAGTCGCGGTGCCGAAGATAGGCGCTGTTGATGGCTTCTCTGATTTTTGCCTGAATGTCTTTTCCCAGACCCATGACATCCATGATGCGCTGCGCCTTCTGGGCATAAAAGGGCGCTCCCGTACGTTCGGCCTGCGTAACTTCGCCATCGACTTTGGCTATACCCACATACAGGTGAGCGACTCCTTCGGTATGCAAGGCGATTGCTTTGGAACGGTTCATGGTAGTACGGTTTTCCTTCGGGGGGGTGTTTTTGAAATCTTTTTAGTTGTATCGCCTTTATTTATAAGTCCATACAAAGAAGCGATTTCCTGGTCCCAGATAGCGTCATCGATTGTCTCCAGCACCATTGGGATCTCATCGAGGCGTGGGTCATTCATCAGGTGCAAAAACGTTTCCCACCCCAAATTCCCCTCGCCTAAACTATGGTGTCGATCGAGGTGGGAACCGAGTTCCCCTTTGGCGTCGTTGAGATGAACCGCTTTGAGGTAGCTGAGTCCTACGGTACGGTTGAGCTGTTCCATCGTCTGGGTGTAGGTCTCGGCCGTTCGAATGTCGTAACCTGCAGCAAATGAATGACATGTATCGATACAAACCCCTATTCTGGTCTTGTCTTCGATCTTGTCGATGATCTCGGCGAGGTGCTCGAAACGATACCCAACCGATGAACCCTGGCCGGCGGTATTCTCCAGAAGGATGGTCACGGATTTAGTTTGGGACAGAGCCCGATTGATCGATTCGGCAATCCGGGCAATGCACCGCTCTTCATCTGTTCTCCCGTGTGATCCAGGATGAATATTAAGATACGGAAGCTGTAACTGTTCGCACCGATGGATCTCTCCCATAAACGATTGAAACGACTTAGCTTGTATGTCTTCTTTCGGTGAACCCAAATTGATCAGATAGCCTGAGTGAGGAACGACGTGATAAGGGTCAAACCCGGTTTCTTCCATGGCCCTGAGAAAAAGCGTGACCTTTTCCGAATCGAGTGGTGGACATGCATAACCCCTTGGGTTTTTAACAAATAGAGCAAAAGCTCTGGCCCCGATTCTGGCGGCGTTTCCCGGAGCCACTTGAACCCCGCCTGCAGTGCTGACATGCGCTCCAATCCTGTGCATTGCGGCTAATCCTTTGAGAGCGATACTTGTTCTCGGTCAAAAAAGAGCGAGAGCTTTGTTCCTGTTGTGATACCTTCGATACGTGGTGCCAAAATCTCGATCACATGAGGATCCTGAAAGTGGGCCGGCTTAGTCTCAGGATGCGGATAGTAGACCAGGCCTTCGGTGTGATTCCCACCAACATCTATGAGAACCGGCGCAAACGAGAAGGTTTCGGGGGGCGACGACTCGATCCATTTCACTTGTTCGAATGAAGCCTGGGGGCGTATAATCTGATGCCGGTACGGCGTGATATCGACATTGATTGTTCCCGGAAAATACCCCGAAATATCGAGCCCAAGTCGTTGAAAATGAGGCGTTTGGAGCGAAATAGTACCAGCGGAATACGGAGAATCGCAGGCGGTTCCCGAAGCTACCCTGTGTCCTTGAACGACAATGCCCTGAACGATGATCAGTTGTCTGGTTTGTTCGGTATCCATACGAATCCCTATATAGGAAGAGGGTCAATCTGTTGGCTGAGCATCCGGTCTCCATCGAAAATAAACCGTCCACGAACCTTTTCCCCCGC
>JBEPYC010000475.1:0-3327 GCA_041641555.1 Chitinivibrionales bacterium
GAATTATCCCGATGGTGAGCCAGAATGCGGTAAATCCCATTCCGTTGGCTCGCATGTACTCCTGCGTCTGCGCGAATCCATCGCCCAGCTTGTTGAGGCCCGAATTCAAGAAGAGGATGGCAAGAAGAATTCTGCCGAGCAGAGGGATGGCGTTTTTCATGGGCTACCTCCAGAGGGAAGTGAACGTGAGAAATGGATGAAGAGTACCTTGCAACTTTCAGACCAAAGTCCCGGATAATGATCAACTGTAGCAGTCTGTGAGAGGGCTTGCTCATCCGAATGACGCGGATGTCATGCAAGAGTACTTGCTTATCGAATGCAAAGCTACTATATTGAAGGATTCATTTCGGATGTTCAGAATCTAAAGAGAAGAAGGTGTCGATGTCACGAAGAACGCACGTTTTGGCAATTCCGTTTTTGTCGGTAGCGGTGCTGGTAGTACTTTCATGTCAGCCGCCGCCAAAGCCGGAAGTTCAGTATCCACGAGATCTTACGTATCCCCAGGACCTTATTCTGGGGCATGTCGGGCTCACCCTTGAGCCGACTAGTCCGACATACACGGGTGAAGTGGAGACTTTCTCGGTTACACCGGATCTTCCTTCGGGCATTTTTATCGATGAGGCCACCGGGGCCATTTCGGGTACACCGGAATCGGCCCATGAAGCAGCGATGTATGTCATCAAAGCCTCCAACGTTCACGGTAGTGATTCGTTTGCGATCGATATCCGAGTGGTAAGCCCGCCAAGCATTACTCAGGAGCCGAAAGCAGTATACGCCAGCAAGGGTGGAAGGGCAATTTTCTCGGTAGCCGCTGACGGATTGGCCCCCCTTTCGTATCAATGGTATTACGGCTCGATTTTGCTTCCGGACAGAAATCATGAGACATTGCTCCTGGAAAATATAACCGAGTCGGATACGGGAGATTACTTGTGCGTTGTATCGGATTCTGTCGGCGTGAAAGACACCAGCGAAAGTGCTCATTTGTATGTTTCCGCGGATGCTCAGGCGCCGGCGATTCAAATTCAGCCCCGAGGTGGAACATTTACCGCCGGTGAGCAGGCCGTTTTGTCGGTAGCTGCCCAGGGAACAGACCTGGAATTCCAATGGCTGAAGTCAGGAGTAGTGCTTGATGAGGAAATAGGAAGTGAACTGGTGATCGATTCCGTCTCCGTTTCTGACACCGGCTGTTATGTCGCGGTGATTTCAAACTCTCTCGGTGCCGACACGTCCAATCAGGCGTGCATTTCACTGGTGCAGTCTTCATACAACCTTTCGTTAACAGCCGGAGCTAATGGGACGGTACTGGCAGGGGCGCAAACCATAACAGGTCAGCAGTCGATCCCCATTTCCAGAGATTCTTCCATAACGCTCTTTTTTCAACCGGATACCGGGTATAGGGTCGCTCAGCTCACGGTGGATGGAACTCCGAATCCTCAGGCTCTTTCAACCGGAAGCTACTCGATTGCCCAGGTGCAGAGAAATCATTCAATTGAGGTGACCTTCGAGAAACGAAAATACGCGTTCCGTGCCCTGGTGAATGACACGTCATTCGGAAGAGTGCTTACCTATCCCGATGAAGATTCTATTTCGTGGAAAGATTCGGTCGTTGTCATTGCGGTTCCCAGCGAGAATTGCTATTTCGCGGGATGGTCCGGAACGGTTCCGCAAGGAAAAACCGAAGCCGATACGCTGGTTTTCTTTGCCGACAGTGCAGTGCATCTTGAGGCCAATTTTGCGCGAATCGGTTTCTACCCGCTCCTTATCACGGTCTCACCCGACCAGGGCGGTTCGGTCACGAAAGATCCTGATTCCGTGGCGTATGCCGAAGGCACTCAGGTGAGCGTAACTGCCCGTCCATCTGAAGGATACCGGTTTGTAGGTTGGCAGGGCGATGCATCGGGCGCGGAGCTTTCGGCGAGCATCACGATGGACTCGACCCAGGCGATAACCGCGGAGTTCGAAAAGATCACGTGGGCAGTTTCGTTGTCTTCGACTCCCGAGGCGGGAGGCGTAGTTGGACCAGTGGCGGATACAAGCCTTGGTCTCGGGGATATCATGAATCTGGTCGCTACTCCGGATGTGTCGAAGGGGTATTCTTTTGTTGCGTGGCGTAAGTCCGGTGGGACGGGAACTGTAACCTTCGGCGATTCGACATCGGCGACAACCACTCTGGAAATCTCCGGCGGAGATGTTTCAGTGACGGCTATTTTCCAGGCGGTAGGAACCTTTTCTGTCGGGACGATCGTTGAGCCTGCCGGGGCGGGGCGGGTTGAAATCAGTCCGTCCAAAGACTTGTACGCCTGGGGTGAAATCGTGACGGTACGTGCAACGCCTGAACTTGGGTACAAGTTCAGCACGTGGTCGGGTGATACAAATTCTTCGGAATCTCAACTCACGCTGACTGTCGATGGGGATATCTCGTTAACGGCACAGTTTAGTGTGTCCGAAACAGTCTCTGAGCAGGTGGCTGCTCCGGGAACGAGTCTCAATGCGATGATCAAACAGGTTTCGGCTGCTCCGGGCCCGGGAACAATAATTGTTCCCGACGAAGGCAAATACGATGAAGGAACAATTGAGATTGGCGGGAAAGTGACGATTCCTATTCAGAGGAAGTAGAAAGCCAAATTCGTACCCGTACTCAGCGGAGCGGTACTCGTTGTCGTTGTCGAGAAAAACCAGGAAGTTCGAGTACGACGACGATTACGCGTACGGGTACGAGAAGGAGAGGAATCGTACTCAGCGAAGCGGTACTCGTTGTCGTTGTCGAGAAAAACCAGGAAGTTCGAGTACGACGACGATTACGGGTACGAGTACGAGGAGGAGAGGAATAAAATGTTTCATCATGAAAAATTGGATGTGTACCGACTTAGTATTTCGTTCACGGGTTATGCCTACCGTCTATGCAGAGGTTTGACGGGTGCGGATCGTCATGCTCGTGATCAACTTCTTCGTGCATCGCAGTCGATTCCACTGAATATAGCTGAGGGAAATGGAAGATTACCTTCAGCGGACCGTCAGCGATTTCTGCGCACTGCTTTGGGTTCGGCATTGGAATGCGCATCGATTCTTGATGTTTTGTTGGAATGTGATGTTATTACTTCTGATAACGCGCGAGAAGGCAAAGAGATTCTCGTTCGAATTGCTGCGATGCTTACGAAAATGACCACGCCTTCGAGAGAGGTGTTGAAAGAACCCGGGGCCAAGTACATAACCGAACCGAGAACCGAGCACGACTACGACGACGTGTACGAGTAGGATTAGAGGGGGTTCGTCCTCAGCGAAGCGGTACTCGTTGTCGAGAAAAACCCAGGAAATTCGAGTACGACG
>JBEPYC010000476.1:0-3318 GCA_041641555.1 Chitinivibrionales bacterium
ATACCAGAACACCTGTCCCAGCGCGGTGGCATCAGGCCCCAGGGTCGGTTTGACGTTTTCAGGAAGTGTCCCGGCGGGAAGCGATGCCAGTTTCTCAAGGATACGGCTTCGAGACCAGTAGAAATCGATATCCTCTTTGAAAATCACATAAATGCTCGAAAATCCAAACATGGAGAAACTGCGCACCGTCTTTACACCCGGCATCCCGAGAAGCGACACGGTCAGCGGGTAAGTGACCTGGTCTTCGATATCCTGCGGACTTCTCCCCATCCAGCGGGTAAAGACAATCTGCTGATTCTCTCCGATATCGGGAATCGCATCGACCGGGACCGGATCCCGGATAAGACCGGCAACATCCCATTCAAAGGGTGCCACCATGATGCCCCAGCCGATCATCCCCACGGCAAAAAGTGCCGTCACCAGCTTGTTTTCAAGACAAAAGCGAATCAGTTTGTTAACCATGAGCTATCTCTCTGTTTCCGTGTTTCACGTGTATGCAGGTCGTGAACATTCAGGAGTAATTACAGGGTATCCTTGATCACTCCACATTTGAGCATCTGGGCCCCGAAATACGGATTGTTGATCTCTTGATCGCCCTGGATCCAGTAGGCACCTTTATCATTGAATGCCATGGGACAATATGCAAGATAGCGGGTATCACCATGCCCTTTGAGGTAATGCTTTTCCAGGCTGATGACCTCTTTGGACACATCCTCGAAAACCCCCCGCGCATCTTCGATATCCTCGACGTTCGACAGACGCGTAAAGGTTTTTACCAGTCCTTTTTTTGCATCCCTCCAGAGTGAATACGTATCCCCTGTTGGCGCATTCGTGGCTATTGTCGATTCTTTGACCTTCGCAAAAGCCTTCTTACTTGCCCCCAGTTCATCATCGGCCAGGGCATTGGAAAGTTGCAGATAATTATCGACCAGATTCTCCAGAGATTCCCGGAATTCTTCATCGATCGGCCCGGAGACAGGCGTTTCCGACATATCGGGGTCATCTGCACCAGCCACAGGATTCATCATGCTCGGTTTGGCACGGATCTGCAGCTCCCCATCGATTTTGAACGCCCCATTGACTACCACCATTTCACCTTCTTCGAGTCCCGATTTCACAACATAATGATCATCGACCCGCGGTCCCAGCGCGATTTCCCGTGCTTCGTAGGTCGGCTTCTCCGTGTCCGGTACCTCAACGTACACAAGCGATCTCTCGCCGGTATACAGCGGCGCTGTGGCAGGAATCACCAGGGGATTTGTTTCACTTACCCCTGAGGTGACATACCCGAGTTCTTCGGCCTTGACCAGAGGCATACCGCAGATATCGCAATTGCCGGGTTTATCCTTAACTATTTGTGGATGCATCGGGCTTATCCATTTGCCTTTGAGTGACGCGTTTTGGACCTTTCCCGATTTGGAGACCGGCGCTTTGATCTGCGCTCTCACGAACATATCCGGCTTCAGTTTACGATCCTTGTTCGCTACATCCACCCGAACTTTCACCGTCCGTGTCTTCGGATCAACCACAGGATCGATAAAAGAGACCTTTCCGGTGAATGTCTCGCCGGGAAACGCCTCCACACCGAATTCCACGTTCTGCCCTAATCGAATCCAGGCAAGATCCGATTCGTATGCATCGAGAAGCACCCAGAGATGCCCAAGATCGCCGACATGAAACAACGGGGATCCCGTTTGGACATAGGAGCCTTCTTCCACCATTTTTCTCAGAACAACCCCATTCTGTCCAGCGCGGATGGTCATGTGGTCGGTTGTCGTTCCCCTGTCCAGGACCTGTTGGATCTCCCAACCGGAAAAACCCAGCAATCGGACCTTCTCTTTTGTCGCAGCGAAGGTCCGTTCGACACTGCCCCGGACCAGCTCGGAAGTCTCGGGGCCAAGCCGATCAACCGCACGGGATGATTCGAGGAGTTCTTTCTGAAGCGATACCAGCTCTGGGCTATAGATCTGAGCGAGATGATCTCCTTTGCGTACCGGGACACCAACATAATCAACGTACAACCGGTCGATTCTCCCGGGAATACGGGCAGTAATCATCTCCAATCGTGTCTGATCGAACGCCACCTTACCCGTCAGTCGAACACTGGAGTTTACGCTTCTCTTCACTACAGGAGCACTCACGATTCCCGCAAGAACTCGAGCGTTCTGTGACATGGAAAGCCGCACCGCATCCCCGTCTCCGGTATCATCCCCCCCGTTTTTAAGGGGAATCAAATCCATGAAACAGATCGGACACTGGCCCTCTTTGGGCAGCTTTATCTGCGGATGCATCGAGCAGGTCCAGACCGTTGGACCAGCAGCGGCATCTTCGGCGGCATGATCATGACCATCGTGCTCATCTCTGGGCGAACCGATTCTGCTTCCTACCCATGCGCTGAAAAGGACCAGCAGCAGAAGGCCAACATATGTAAACAGCTTTTTTTTCTTTGTAATCACCGAAGGCACTTTCATGATCTAACGCTCCTTACCTTATTCTCCAATGACTGTACGAGATAGCTCTCCACCAAGAAGCATATCGATGGTGCCGGCTACTTTTTCCATGCGGGCTCGCTGTTGTTCAAGTGTTACTTCGAGTTTCAGAAGCGTTCTTTGTGCATCCAGGTAATCGAGGATCGTCGCCTCTCCGTTTGCATACGCCTCTTCGACCAGCGATATTGTCTGACGCGCCTGAGGAAGAAGTGTCTTTTCATACAGCAGCACCGTCCTCTGCGCATCCTCGTAATCCTCGATTACCGAAACCGCGCGTGCTCTGGTCTGGTCTTCTCGCTCCTCTGCGCGAGCTTTCTGCGCGGATTCATTTGATTGAGCTTTGCTGATTCGAGCAAGCTTGTTCCCTGCCCACAGGGGAATGGTCACCCCTACACCCACACTCCACGGGTCTTTTCCGTTTTCCGACGCACCGACCATCGATGAAGACCTCTTACCGGTAAACACGTAATCGCTCATCACGGTAAAATCAGGTGCAAAGGATTGCCGGGCAAGCCCCACACCAGCCGATGCAGCCTCTTGTTCGTGCTGCGCCTGGAGAAGCTCGGGATTTGTTTCAAGCGACTGGTTCACGAGATGCTGTGTATCGGTTGGGACTTCAAGCGGTGAAAGCTCGGAGGGAAACGGTATATCCGTATCGAAATCCCCTCCCAGAAGCACATGGATAGACTGCCGGAGTTTGACCGCCCTGGACTCAAGTCCCCGCAGCCGATCCTCCAGCATCGCCATTTCCACCTGAATTTTAAGCACCGAGACCTGCGCAGCGGCGCCTGTTGCGTACTGAGAAAGCAGCACCGACTCCATTCGCTGT
>JBEPYC010000477.1:0-3317 GCA_041641555.1 Chitinivibrionales bacterium
GGCACCGCGGTGACCGTATGACCGAGGTCCCGTAGACCACTGATCATCGCACAGTCCCGAATGCAGTTTTCGCAATAAAAGGAGCCGCCGGTTCCAGGTACGATGTAGGCTATTTTCATAAATGTCTCTTTTCGTCAGGTACGAAACAAGTGCACGAACCCGTTTTTGTCGCCTACAACGATTACCCCGCCGCCGACCGCGGGAGAAACTGTTATTGGTGAACCGACGTCATAGGAATCGACCTTTGACCCATCGTGAAGCGACAGCAGATACAGTCTCCCGTCATCAGAGCCCACTATCACCCTGTTTCCGCAAATCACCGGAGAACTGTCGATGGATTGACCTGTTGTAAATTTCCATTTGAGCGATCCATTCGTTCGTTGAACACAGTGGACCGCAGCATCTCGGCACGCAACGACAATAACCGAATCGGCTACGGCTGGAGAGGCAAAGAACGCATCGTCGGCAGTGTATTCCCAGTCGATTCGTGCCGAATCGAGATCAACCGACAGCAGCTTGTTACCGTAATGAGCTACGTACGCCTTTCCCCGGTCCATGGTCATCGAGCCGGCAATGTAGGAATTTGCACCGACACTGTCATTGCGGGTGCCCGTTTTCGCATCGACGATATGAACGACTTCATCGCAGCCGCCCAGTACAATCCGTGAGCCGTCGGTGGCCGGGGAACCGTTTATGTAGCTTCCGGTTGCATAGGACCAGACAAGCGAGCCGTCATCCGGATTTACGCAGTAGAGCGTGTCATCATGACTGCCAAATACCAGGAGCGTCTGGTCTCCGGTGATCAGGTTGGCCGAACCAACAATTTTATTTCCGGTCTCAAACGACCAGCGCTTTTTTCCGGTGCGGGCATCGAGCGCAAACATCTCTCCGGTCAGGTCTCCCACGAACACCGTGTTCCTGTGATACAGCGGCGACGCCTCGATCCCGCGCCCTGCCTTGAATTTCCACCGCTGGGTGCCATCGGCGATATCGATTGCGTACAGGTGTCCGTCAAGTGACCCGATATACACGGTGTTTCCGTCCATAACGGGTGAGGAGGCACAGGCGCCTCCGGTTTCAAAGCTCCAGACCAGCGATAAACTGTCCGGCACCGGTCCGTTTGCCTGCCCGCGCAATTGTGAATCGCCGCGAAAAATGGTCCATGTCGCCGGTAACCTCGAGCGTTGTGGCGGGGGAGGATCGCCCGGATCACAGAAAAACAGGCCGGCAGCAGTGCCTGCCGCAAGCAGGCACCCCGCAAAACGACGGATTCTGCGTGCGTGTTGATTCGCCTTCATGATGCCGCTCCGGAAAAGGTATCCGGGTTTCCCGCGGAACTCCGTGTCGGCCGGCGGGTCAAAGCCCCGGTCGGACAGGCCCCGATACACTTTCCTGCAGCTTTACCCATTGCCTCGGTCATGGTTCTGGCGAGGGGAGCTTCCACAAGGGTCTCGAATCCTCTGTTCACAAAGGACAATCCCGTTTTGTTCTCGGATGTTGCTGTCAGGTGCACACATCGTCCGCACAAGATGCATTTGCCAGGTTCATAGATAACGTTCTTGTCCACGGGTACTATTCGAATACCTCGTCGCTGCCCGGTCCGGTACCGGCCCTGTCCCGCTCCATATTCGGTGGCGTAGTCCCGTAACCCGCAGTCGGTTTTTGCCGTGCAATCACACTCCAGGCATCGCCCAGCCTCTTTCTCCATGTCGGATAAAGTCTTCTCGGAAGACTCTTCCATGTTTCGGGTCGTGTGAGCGGAGGTTAAGTCTGTCAACTCGGTATCGGATAATGCGGTGATTCGACTGTCAAATGCCCGGGGCTGCGGGGTAGGTGAGGTATCGTGACGTAAAAAACGGTCGATAACCAGTGCCACAGAGTGACCCTGCCCCATGGAGCGCACGGCCAGTTTTCCCGGGGTGATCGCGGCTCCGCAGGCGAAAACCCGGGCCCGGCTGGTCAGGAACGTCCCTGGTTGAACCGCAATCCCCTTTGTGCCCATATCGATATTCAATGCCGCAACCCGCTGGGGTTCTGTCTCTCCAATGGCAAGCACCACGGCATCGTGGCTGTTCTCGAGTTCCTCAAGGGATACCTCTTTGCCAACCGTTGTAGATAACCGAAACGTCACCCCGATCTGCTCGACAAGCGATACTTCTTTGTCCAGTATTTCCTGAGGAAGCTTTTCATGAGGTATCCCGAAAGCCAGCATACCGCCCGGGCGTGGTGCCTGCTCGTAGAGAGTACAATGGTGGCCACGTAATGCGAGGTACCAGCCTGCCGATAGTCCCGCCGGTCCCGCACCGACAATGCCGACGGATTTGTCTGAACACGGGGACATGGGGCGAGGTGCCTGGGTGTGCAGCCCGAGGTGGTGTTCTGCTACCCGACGGTGGAGATCCCGTATCTGGACAGTGGCATCGACCTTTGTGCGGCGGCATCCTTTCTGACAGGGAGCCGGACAAATGTAGCCCAGTACCGCGGGAAACGGCATGTCCTCCTTGATTACTCTCAGCGCGTGTGCATAGTTGTCATGGAGGAGAGCGCGAATCATCGAGGGGATATCCATGCCACAAGGGCAGATTCGCCGGCACGGTGCTTCGCAGTCCCCCGCATGTTCACTGAGGAGGAGTTCGAGCGCATTCTTGCGGTACTCTCTGATGTATGAAGAAGATGCATCGACGATCAGTCCGTTTTCGACCGGTGCTGCGCATGATGGCACAACACCTTTTCGTCCCTCTATCCGAACCGCGCAGACAAAACATGACGTTGGTGCTTCGATACCCTCATAGCTGCAGAGCGAAGGAATATCGATACCCGCGCGGGTTGCTGCCTGAAGAATGGTCGTGCCGGGTTCCGCGGTAACCGGAGTGGTGTCTATGGTGAGTGATAGCATGCGCGATGTCATTGGGTACTCCGGCTGGATTCGATTTTTACCGCATCGACCGGGCAGGCTGCTCTGCATGCATCGCAGCGGATGCAGCGTTGGGCATCGATTTCGTGTATTTGGTGCGGTTTGAAAGCGATGGCTTCCACGGGGCAGTGCTGTGCACAGATCGTACATCCGATACAGGATGAATCCACCGTGTAGGTGATAATGGCCTTGCATTTTCCCGCCGGACATGCTCCCCGCAGGTGAGCATCGTACTCATCTCTGAAATACCGAAGTGTCGTCAGAACAGGATTGGGCGCCGTCTTGCCCAGACCACACAGGCTTGCATCGGCGACCCGATGGGCGAGGTCTTCGAGTTTTTCAAGATCTCCATTCTTTCCGCGCCCTTCACAGATCGCGTCGAGCAGGTCCAGCATCCGTCGCG
>JBEPYC010000478.1:0-3315 GCA_041641555.1 Chitinivibrionales bacterium
GACGCTTGGATCGGCGCTAACAATAACGAATAGCGGTTACCTGCAAAAAGGGCGGGCCGACCAACGGGAGGGCCGGGGCCCTTTTTGTCGTGCGTATACCGCGTTGTTATGACCTACCGACGACGTACACGCTACCGAAAACCAACAAGCAACGTCCCTTGACCAGCACTTTTCACAGAAGGAAAGAGAGAATAAAGAGCATCACCCTCAAAAGTCAATAGAAACAACGATACTATTATGGTTCACTTTGAAATGAACGAATCTGACATCATTCCGAACACAAGTTCTTATCAAATCGAAATAGTTAACGGCCATTGTTCCGGTCAGAAGCGCAAACCCAGCAAAAACAAAGGGGTCTTTGTACTCCCAGTCTGTGCCGCTTATGGCGGCAGCCGAAATTCCAGAAAGAAGGCTAATAGACGTGTAAATAACGGGCTTACGCCAGTTTCCATCTACATAGTAACTCCCTAAACCAGGAACAACACTCTGCAAAACTAGTGCTTGTACGAAACCCTTGTGTGGATCCATATTCCCCAATGCGCAGCTTTGCTTAGAGAAAAACAAAACGCCTGCAGGAAGGATTAAGAAACTTAGAGATCTCATGCTTTCGGTTCCTCTCCACTCTGACAAATAACTATGCAATTACCTATTATGAAATTTAAAAATATTAAGGTTCTCCATATTATGCCAGAAAAATATGCAAAAATGTATATTTTTTATTCGGAGTGGGTAAGCTATCTTATTGTTTGGGTGTTACTTAGTGAATAGTTGTTCTTCGTTTTTAAATTTATTTGTTCCCAAAAACCTGGTGGAGCAGGGGTAAAACCCGCCTGGGCCGGCTTCCGTTGGAGTGCCTGCCTCTTCTCCGTGGCGGGGTGTTGCGGGGTCGAGTGCGTGGCGAGCGATTGAGTCGAGCCACATCGCCGAATACCCCGCAGAGGGGGTAGCGGAGGACCCTTCGGAGCGTTTCCGCGGAGAAGGGGCCAAAGCGTGGGGGACACTTCCCCCCTTGCAATTCTTGAGACAGCCAAACCCTTTTATAAACAATCTTCTGCGGTGTATCATGGAAAAACCGAAGAAAAAACTGCTCGATCTTGTCCGCGAAGAATGCCGGTTCAGGCATCTGTCCTATCATACCGAGAAAGCCTATGCCGACTGGATCCGGCGATACGTTCAGTTTCATGGTATGCGGCACCCCGAAGAAATGGGAGAGACCGAAATACGTGATTTCCTCTCAAACCTGGCAGTCAACGGGAAAGTCGCGCAGAACACACAAAATCAGGCCTATAATGCTATCCTATTTCTATATAAGAAGGTGCTTCGCAAAGAAATCGGTCCAGTGTATGGCGCTCGCCGTTCACGCAAGCCTCAGCGGATTCCCGTCGTGCTCACTCCCGATGAAACCACACGGGTGATCGATGAACTCGAAGGAGTGTACCGCCTGATGGCAACTGTGCAGTACGGCTCCGGCCTTCGCCTGATCGAAACACTCCGACTCCGCGTGCAGGATATCGACTTTCATCGGTACCAGATCACGGTTCGTGGCGGAAAGGGCGACAAGGACCGCATGACCATGCTCCCCAAAGCAATCGCCGAAGCCCTTCAAAACCATCTTTCTCGCCTCAAACGGCAGCACGATCGGGACTTGGCCGATGGCGCCGGGGCAGTGCACATTCCCGAACAACTCTCGCGAAAATACCCCAATGCCGCCAAAGACTGGCGATGGCAGTACGTGTTTCCCTCGAAAAGCCTTTCCGTTGATCCACGCACCGGTATCAGGCAACGACACCATCTCAACGATATCAATGTCAACCGAGTCTACGGCATGGCCGCAAAACGCGCCGGTATAACCAAACGGTTCTCTTCACATGTCTTTCGGCATTCATTTGCCACGCATCTGCTGGAGCAGGGAGTCGATGTCCGCATCATCCAGGAACTCCTGGGGCACAAAAACCTCGAAACCACCAAAATCTACCTTCATGTGATGCGAAAACCCGAAGCCGATATCACAAGCCCGCTGGATACTCTGCTCCCCAACATCGCACCATAGCAAAATATCAGTCGTGTTCGCAGCAGAGCTGCAGTAGTGGCACCTCGGGAACTGCCCCGTCAATGCATCGCCCTTGACTCCGAAACAAGCGCTGCGCACTGCGCCACGGTGTTTCCGTGTTCCTCAGAAAGCGTTCCCGATGTTGTCTTCACCAATCGACACGTCCGCACTTTGCCCATTCTCCGGTGACCCGGCTTCACTCGATAGCGAAAGCAGGAAAACGCATGTTCCTATCATACCCAGACCCAGAACCAACAGCACTATGCCGTCACCCCACAGAAAAATCCGACTGTTCAGGTGACCGCGTGCAGCCATGAATCCCACGAAGTTCATGGTCATGTGAGCCAGCATCGATGGCACGATTGTCCCGGTCACTATTGCCAGTACGCCAAACAGAATCCCCGCCAGAAATGCGGGAACCAGCTGGTAAAGACTCATGTGAATTGCCGCGAATAGGAACGTGCTGAGAAGAAGCGCTTTTCGATTCGTGTAGTTTTTCCTGAAACCTCTGAGGATATACCCCCGAAAAAGGATTTCTTCAAGTATCGGAGCTACCACCACGACCGTTCCGAAAGCGAAAAAAACCTGGGAGAGAACCTTCTCGAAATAGGCTTTCTGACCCAAGGGGTCACCTGCAAAGTCAAGCGCTTGCACTAAAATTCCCGAAGAAACCGCAACGCCGGCCCCGCCCACCACGGCAGCCAACGCGGTGAGAGCGGTTACTCCTCCGAGCATGTCCAGAAAACCCGTCGATGTTCTCTGCCGCAACCAGAGAGTGATTGGTCCGATACTACCGATCAGAACGAGCCCCAACACCCGCGGATCGCTTCCACTGACCTCCACCCCCGCGAGTTCGGTCGCAACAATCACAACTACGGTGAGAACGACCTGAATGAACAGGTACGCCAGAAGAAGTAAAACGCTTTCCCCGAAACGCGGGAAATCGTCCATCGTGCCGGAAAAACGCTCGAGTGTTTTCTTCATCTTGCCGTCACTTCTTGGTTGTTCCGAAACCCGAATTTCGGATTGACCACGCCGTGTCTGCTTTTTCACTCAAGCATGTCGCTTCAGGATGTACTCTTCCACCGGAGGCCATACTCGTGCGCCGGATGAGCCCACAGAGTCGATTCCTTCAGTGGAAGTCTCTCCTGCGAATCTTTGCGGAAGTAGGCGTAATCGGCGAAGCACAGCTTTTCACAACGCACAGTCCACTATAACAGTATGACAAAAAGAGATTGAGCCGTGCCCATATCCCGGAGGACATG
>JBEPYC010000479.1:0-3307 GCA_041641555.1 Chitinivibrionales bacterium
AACGAATCGGACCGCCCTTTGAGTATTTCGATCCATCGCTCAATCAGTATGTGAGCACCAGCGTTACCGAGATGAAAGCAACCGTGCGAATCAGCTCGATGTGCGTTGCCGACGGCGTGCGTCCCAGCCTCAACGGGGTACTTTATCTTCTGAAGCAGAAGGGGGTCGTGTACGGCGTGGTCACCGAAGGGATAGAGCAGGCACTCAAAGAAGGGGTATACGATACGGATGTCGTCGTTGCAAAAGGAAAGCCTTCGACAGATGGTACCGATGCAACCATAAGTTTTGAGGTCGAGTTAAACCCCGACACCAAACCTCAGCTCAAAGCAGACGGAAGCGTTGATTATCGCCAGATCCAAAGTTTTGTCCAGGTTGGGCAGGGGCAAATCCTTGCACGAAAAGTACCCCCTACAATGGGGGACCCCGGCAAAAGCGTTACCGGTAAAGTCCTGCCCACAGCCCCCGGAAACGATGTCCCCTTTCCGGCAGGCGCGAATACGTATGTCTCACAGGATGGAACCTCACTGATGGCCTCCAAAGCGGGGGTCATCAAGCGGGATGGCAGTCTTGTCAGTGTGGTAGAGATTCTTACTATTCAGCAGGATGTCGATTACAGCGTCGGGAATGTGAAATATTCGGGAGATCTGATTATCACTGGAGATGTTCAGCCGGGATTTACCATTGAATCCGAAGGAAATATAACCATAAATGGAACCGTGGAATCCTCCCAGGTTATCTCCCGAAACGGGCTGGTGACGATCGGACGTGGTGTTATTGGAAAAGGTGACACGACAATTTACGGTAAAAAGGGGATTCAGGTAACGTTTGCCCAGGAGGCGCGGCTGGAGACCGATGGCACACTGACGGTGCTCAAGCATTGTCTTCATTGTGAATGCAGGTGCGCTGTTTTCGATGCAACGGAACGACAGGCAATGGTCGTTGGCGGAGAGATCAAGGCGATGAAGCATGTGGATGCCCGTCAATTGGGAAATGAACAAGGGATCGAAACAAAAGTCGTTCTCGTTGACAAGAAAAAGATTATCGCCCGGGAGAAAATCGCTGAACTGGAAAAACTGAAGAAAAAAATAATGGAAAAGCTGGAACCCATAAAGAAACAGGTCCAGACCAAAGCGGCGATCATGAAAAAAGCCGGACCCGTGATAACCGACCGTCAGCGCCTGGAAATGAAAAAGTGGATCGATGAATACAACGCGATCAACATGAAGGTAAAGTATGTACAGCAGAAAATAGCCGAATCGCAAAAGGTGTTAACTCAGCCGGGTAATCAGGACGGGTATGTGAAAGCATCGGATATTCACCCGGGCGTTGTATTGGTTCTCTATGACATGAACAGAGCGATCCGTGAACGCTTAACCAATAAATGCTTCAAGTTTGGAAACCAAGGGATCGAGGCATAGCTCACGATGGAACTAAAGATCGAACGTACGCCTGAATACGTGCTGGTGGTTCTTCCTCACGCCATCGGCGTGGATGATTATCTCAAGGTCGAGAAAACGATTTGCTCTCAGCTTTCAGAGGGCGACCAGGTTGTTCTGGACCTCAGAGAGACTGAAAATCTCTATAGTACCGGTATCGGTGTCATTGTGCGGCTTCGGAAAAGAATCCTGGAGTTGGATGGGACGATATGCCTTGTCAATGTCAACAAGCGATGTCGATACCTGCTCGATTCGGTGCACCTGGGGAAAGTCATGACTGTCTATGCAACCGATGTCGAGTTCGAAATTTCTCACGACAAGGGATGGGAACGCGCAACCAGAAAACTCGGGGACAATTTCCTGTGTATTGCCCGCATCGAGAACGGTGTGTGCAGGGCCACGTTGTCGGGGAATATGATGTCACGCGCAGACCTGGCCTCTTTTGATGCTATCACCAATCTGCAATCAGAGGTATTCGTATTCGATCTTACCGGTCTGGATTCAGTCGACAGCGTGGGTGCGCAGAAAATCTCATTGCTCTTGAAGGACCTGGCTGCACGCAATGCTCGCTGTTCGGGCTATGGCGCGGCACCTGAGATTGCGGATCTGCTCCACTATCTTTGCCTGGAAGAATACCTCCCGCTCTATGACAACGAACGCGAAGCGTTGGAAAGCGTTTGATCAAAGCAGGAATCCGGGTCCGGACAAGCACCTCGTACACTGATGATCTGCAGGTGTCCGTGAAGCCCTTCTGCAACCTGTCATTTTCCTATAACAGTTTCCTTCGGACATAACTCTTCTGCCGCCTGGTGACATCAACGAGAGGGATGTTGGTGACAAACGACATTTTGCTTCCGAACGCTTCGCGTTCCCATGTGAAAATGTCCAGGTTGTAGTACTCGCCTTCTGTGAGCCCAAGGCTGTCTAATGCTATAGAGTCGGGTGCTCCGTACGAGACATTAGTAGTACCTCCCAAATCAAGCGCGAGGGATTTGTCGATGAACACGTAAATGCCGTCATCACCGGCAAAGAAAAATTTCTGCCCGGACTCGTATTTGAATTTCGTGTGTAGTTCCATGGTAAATGAATAGTTATGATGACCATAGGAAGTGTCGCGGAAAGCTGGATAGGCATTCTTGGGAAACTCGATTGATTCCTGGCCAAAGCCCCTCTGCTCCAGTGGGTAAAAAGGACCATTCTGCTGTGCAACGTCGCCCAGATTATTGGGGTTTCCCTGCCCCCCCATGCGAATGAACGTATAGTAATTCGGTCCATAGGACTCATCCCGAATAAAGGGGATACTATCGTAGATGACCACATTGGCCATGGAATTGGTGCTGCTCCAGCTCGTGCTGACGTACTCGTTGGGACGACCAAGGTAATTAGTGAGCCCGGTCCATTTCCAGGTTGAGTCCCCGGTGTCGAAATAGAATGAAGCGCTCGGGTCATATTTGTCTTCTGAGGTGCAGCCTCCGTCGGTTGGGCCCGATGGGCGCCAGTAGTTGGAAAGAAGAGCTGCACAATCTTTGGGTTGGGTGGTGGGTACCGGTTTCATATCGGCGCCCAGGGTCAATTTCACATCTCCGGTACGCTCGCTATTCGCATTTGTGCACGATGGGTTCGGTGGACAGTTCTCTTTGTTTATCCAGCCCTTGTTGACGGGGTCCCACTCCTTCACGGTCTGAAAACTCGGATTCAAGTTGTCGGGGTGAAAATCGTAAAAGATAACGGGGGCCCAGAGTATATCGAGCCGTGTTTCACGACCAGGATTATAGGAGTTGCTCAGGGATGCGAGATGCTGCTGGTCGGAGTTTACTTTGTGCCCTGATGCTGTCACATTGAAGGTGCCGTCGGAGCGCGGAATCACCCCA
>JBEPYC010000480.1:0-3304 GCA_041641555.1 Chitinivibrionales bacterium
TGCGAGGCCGGATTGTACAGAGGTTGCAAGTCCTTTATCAGCTCCCCACTTTTTTCTTCGTGTGTGAGGAATCCGCGGTCGCAAAATGCAGCCTGCTCCCTATGTCAATATATTTCAAACCGTTTTTGAGCTAATGCTTCCTCCAGACCCGAAGCCGATGTCGGCTGGAAGGGCCGCCGCCTTTCCGGGAGCCGGGGGAGAAACACCTTTCCGCTTCGAAAAAGACGCGGTATGCATCCCTGGGTGGGGGAGCGGGAGTCCTGGTTGTTCTTCTTGTTTTCTTCAGCGGCATGTCCCGAAACCGTGAACTCAAACAGATCATTTACCGCCGGTGCCGCGCAAGCCGCCCTCGATGAGCATTTCTGCTGAGCGGTTATCTTATTTGGGCTTCAGGGACTCTCCACCAGTCCCTTTCTTCTTCGGACCAAAAGCACAAAGTCATTTTTTTCAGGCTTGAATGCCCTTTGACCTCTCCCTCATTTGTGCCCGGAGATTGCATGGCGTATTCTTATTACATGTCGGATAGGTTTCTTTTAAGGGACGAACCGACAGTGATCATGCCTTCTGCTTCGATTGAGACTAAGGGAAAGGACTGCTATGGCATGTAAAAACCTGAGAATAGACAAGACCGAGACGATCGACAACGGAATTCTTCTTCTGGGTTTCGGAGGCTGGATGGATGGCGGGAGCGTGGCTACCGGCTCCATTCGGTATCTGGTAAACAGCATCGATGCAGCACGGTGCGCGCATATCGACTCGCAGGGATTCTATCTGTATAACTTTCCTGGTGATATGGAAGTTTCCGCGATGATTCGGCCGCATGCGAAGATAAACGATGGACTGATCGAAGAATTTGACCCACCGGAAAATGAGTTTTTCTCCAGTGCCGAGCACAACCTGTGTTTTTTCACGGGAAAAGAGCCGAATATGGGCTGGGAAGACTATGCCGATTGTATGTTCGAATTTTGTAAAGAATCGGGAATAAAGAGCATCTATTCTATCGGGAGTGTTGCCGGGGTGACACCGCACACCCGGGAACCGCGCATTTCCTTCTCCGCTTCCCACCCCGAGCTTCGAGAGAAACTTCTTGAATTGGGACTCCGGCCCGCCGACTACGAAGGCCCCGCGAGTATTGTGACGTATCTAACCGTGCGGGCTGCGGACGAGGGACTTAAAATGGCTTCACTTGTAGCGGAGATTCCCGCCTATATCCAGGGGTATAACCCGCGGGGTGTCGAAACAACGGTTCGAGTGGTCGGCAGGCTTACAGGCCTCCATCTGGAACTTGATGACCTCAAAGCAATTGGTGAAGAATACCTGTTCAAGCTTGGCGAAGTGGTCGAAGAGCAGCCCGACCTGGCCGAGAAAATAAAGGAACTCGAACGGGACTACGATCGTGAAGCATTCAGTCGGGAAATGAGCGACCTCCGGGGATGGCTTGGCGAAGGGGGGATTCGTGTCGACTGAGCGATCGTTCCGTTACTCACCAAAAGGATCATGAAAATGGTGTATCGACCATTCGGAAACAGTGGAATTGTCCTTTCGATTATCGGTCTTGGTGGGCATGAATATCTGCCCGATGGAAGCTCTCGGGGATTCCACGAAGACCGTCGGGCGGCTGTACGTCCCGGCTACATGGCAAAAGGGTATGGCGGGCGGAAACGAATGGATCTTCTGCGTGATTCCTTTGAGCATGGGATCAATTTTTTCGATGTTACGATCGATCCGGAGAAAGAGGCTCTCGGAAGGAATCTCAAGGAGATGGCTCCTCCGTATGAGATCTTCATTCAGACACGGCCGGAAGGAATGGGGTACGGGTATGATCCGGGTAACCGCAAAATGGCGGATCTGAAATTGCTGCGTGCCGAAGTGCAACGGATTCTCAGGTTAATGCAACGAGAATGTGTCGAAATACTCAATTTGCCGTTTCTTCGGGACGCTCTGGATCAGGACCCGGAATATCTCCAGAAAATGGGCCACAATGTAGCGGAACTCAAAAGGGAAGGCCTCATCCGGTTTGCTTCGGCCGATACATTTTCCGGAGAACAAATCTATCTGGAACAGATCCGCAGTGGGCAATTCGATTCGGTGGTTATGAATTTCAATATAGTCGCGGATTCAGGATTGGCCAGGGTAATTCCGGAAGCAATACGGGCAAAGATGGCGGTTGTCACGCGGGAGGCCTTTCTCAAGGGTGGCCTTTTTCACGTGGGCCAGGAAGCGGGTATCGAAGACCGAGATCTGCTGGCCAGACTGGCGGTCAAGTACAATGCCAATGCTCTGGGGGTAACCTCGGCTATCATTGGTGCGGAAACCCCTGTTCAGTTCAGAAATGCGCTTTCAGCATTGAATCCGCTGTCGGTGAGCCACGATGAAGAGGTCCTCATGGAGAAGCTGAGAGCGACCACGGGATTTAAGGAACGCCACAAACAGCATCGCGAAGAGTTTCTCCGTTAAAGAGAATTCCATTTAGAACACATCAGCATCAACACCGCCATAGAGGCTTTCGACAGCGAAGGTGAATAGAACACCGACGCCGGGTTCGCCGATATCGATTCCTTCGTGTTTCAGGTGCGCACAAAGCCGTCCTGCCGACTTTTCATCTTCCATGATTCCGAAAAGTGTCCGGGATGCCGTATGCTCGCCTCTGGGCGAAAACATTGACATGAAGGGGAACTTGACTGCAAGCTTTGCCGTTCCGTTGGTCGAATCGAATACCTGCGTACTGCGTACCCCCAGCTCTATTGCCAGCTCCAGAGCAGTGTCCATGGCGGAAGCATCATTGAGGGAAAGAAACAATGCATAGACGTTCTTTGCAGATGTCTTTGTTCCTTCCGAAGGATGGCAGTATTCATCGATACTGGCCAGAACCTTCGTGGGACTCTCACCCTGCATCAGAGCATCGCGGAATTCCTGTTTCTGCAGGAGGCGCGCGATCATTGCCATGACATCGAGGTAATGCTTGGAATCGCTGGGCACTCCTATCAGAAAGATGATCTTTGCTTTGGAACCCAGAGCGCCGAACTTTATGCCCTTATTTGAAACAATCACATAGGCAAAGCTTTCTTTGACGATATCGGTCCGGGCGTGGGGCAGTGCGATTCCCGGCTCGATTTCAGTCGACATCTGTTTTTCCCGCTCGATGAGCACATTGAAAAAGTCATCGGCATCCTTGATCAGGTCCTTAGAAAGCGCATCGGCTGCCGCTAATCGGAATAACTCCTCTTTCTTACTCACGTCCGGATTCAGAATGACCGAACCGCGCGAAACAAATTCCCTAAGCATGGCGCATCCTCTTTGGTTC
>JBEPYC010000481.1:0-3280 GCA_041641555.1 Chitinivibrionales bacterium
CCTGTCCCCAGATACTGCCATGCGTTACGTAGTGTGTCGATCCGATCTGGTTCATCGTGTCTCAATCCTCGTTTTCCGAGTTGGGTACTATCCCAACGTGCCATAAGGTGCCTGAATCACAGGGTGCAAAACGGTCGAAACCTTCCGCTCGGTATGGAACGAACCTGTCCCGTGCTACAAGGAGTATCGTTTTCAATTCTGAATTTGGCCGCGTCCCGATACTTCCCGGAAATGAAAAAATGTTTTCCGGCCAGAGCCTGCGCTCTGAGCTGGGTCTTTTTGGGAAAAACGCTGCCCTTTTCCCCGGAAAAAACGCGAAAAACGCCCTAAGCACAGATCTTTTCTCGCCCTTCACTCTTCCGACCTTCTTTAGAAATGCCAAACAGCTTCGACCTCACACCGAGAGGATCTTTCTTGGTACAAGTATTGCACGCAATTGTTGTTCCAGAAAGGGCATTCCATGTTTTTAATTATCGGAACAATCGTCTTCCTCCTGGGAAGTATCCCGCTTATTCTCGCCTTGAAGCCAGACGGAACACTTTCCGCAGAGCAACGCAGAAAGAAAGTAAGCCGCGGCATTTCCATACTTCTGGCCGATATCGCTCTCATTGTTGCATTCAACGTCTATGCAGGAATTTTCAGTGACTTTCTCTGGTTTCAGCAGGTAGGATACGAAAACAGATTCCTGACAGTTCTGATGACCCAGGTTGGGCTTTTTCTTGCAGGGGCAACAGCGGCATTCCTGCTTCTTTTTTCGCTGCTCAAGCCCTTGACCAATCAACGAAGAGTCACGACCTGGCTCACGGCCCTTCTGGTGCTGATCGCTCTGTTTTATGGTACGGCCACCTCCGGTATGTGGAATCAGGTACTTCTGTTTCTGAACCGCACTCCAAGCGGTATCGAGGACCCGATATTTGGGTTGTCGACCAGTTTTTATTTGTTCTCCTTGCCGCTTCTCGGAGCCATTGTGCCATGGGCCACTACCCTTATCATAGTAGGTGCAGTCGGTCTTCCTCTTGTTGGAATCATAAATGCGGCTGCGGCTCACAAGGAAATCAGTTCCAATTTTTCATCCGTTTCCTATGATTTCGTTCCCCGCGTAGCGCGAAAACTGCTGTTGCTCGGAGGAATTGCCTTATTTGTTCTGTCTCTCAACTCTCTGCTTTCCGTATTCCAGCTTATGTACTCCACTGAGGGGACCGTGGTCGGAATGGGATACCTGGACGCAGAGTACCGCCGGTACGCCCATTTTGTTTCGATTGCTCTTTACGTTCTTGCCGGAGTGGTACTGATTGTTTCTGCCTATTCAGCTCGTGTGCGCCATATATTTCTTGGACTGCACCTCTCGGAGCAAGTAGGTGCAATCCATACCTCAGCTCGAACAGCAATTGTCCCTCTTGGATTCATTGTTATTCTGTTTGTCCTTCATAGTATAATCCCCTCGTTTATTATGCAGTTGAAGGTTCGGCCCAATGAAATAACGCTCGAGCGGCCCTACATACAAAACAATATCGAGTTCACACAACGGGGCTTTGGGATCGATTCCGGCAGAATTGAACGACGCAAGTACCAGGTCGGGCGAGATATCGACCGGCGCGTCGTAAACCAGAACTCCCGCACACTCAAGAATATCAGACTCTGGGATCCTCGAGCTTTGATGGATAACCTGCGGGAGCAGCAGGAAATTCGTCTCTACTATGAGTTCAATGATGTCGACATCGACAGATACTGGGTCGAAGGTGAATACCGGCAGCTGATGCTTTCGACCAGAGAATTGGCCAAGGAAGACCTCGATCCGCGTTCCCAGACCTGGGTAAGCCGAAAACTGAAATACACGCATGGATATGGCCTGGTAATGCTGCCGGTAAACGAGTTCCTGCCCCAGGGGAAACCCAATTTCTTTATAAAAAATATCCCGGCAGCCGAACAAACAAAGTCCCTTCGGATCACCCGGCCACAAATCTATTATGGGGAGCGCACCAACGATCATGTGTATGTCCGTACCAAAGAAAAGGAGTTCGACTACCCATCCGGGCAACAAAACGTATACACCACCTACGAGGGCAAAGGAGGAGTTTCGATAGGTTCGTTCTGGCGCAAAGTTCTGTTTGCCTGGCGGTTCAGCGACTATCGCCTGTTTTTCTCCGATTACTTCACCAATGAATCGCTTGTTCTATTCAGGCGGAATATCGTTGGCCGGGCAGCTACCATCGCTCCCTTTCTTATCTACGATGAAGACCCGTATGCGGTTCTCACCCCCGAAGGGCACATTAAATACATGTGCGATGCGTACACCGTATCATCCCGATACCCCTATTCGGAAGCATACCGCGGTTCGCTTTCCCATTTCAATGGCGTGAATTACATACGAAACTCGGTGAAAGTAGTCATCGATGCCTACGACGGGTCGGTGGAATTCTACATAGTCGATGAGGATGACGTTCTTATCCAGACCTATCACAAGGCCTTCCCCGGTACCTTCAAGACGCTGGACCAGATGCCCGAAACCATCAGGGCTCATGTAAGATATCCAGTCGATTTCCTTACGGTTCAGGCAGAGATGTATCGGGTTTATCATATGGATGTGCCCGATGTGTTCTATCAACGCGAAGATGTGTGGCAGTTTGCATCCGAACGCTATCGCGCAGAGTTTCAACGAGTCGAGCCCTACTATGTCATGCTCGACCTCCCGACTCATGCGGAACCGGAGTTTTCACTCGTAGCTGCCTTTACACCGAGCAACAAAAACGTGATAAACGCATGGATGGCGGGACTCTGCGATTTCCCCCGATACGGAAAACTCCTGGTGTTTACCTACCCCAAGGGAATCGAAGTTCTGGGGCCGCGACAGATCGAGGCACGAATCGATCAGGATACCGAGATGTCCCAGGCAATGACGCTGTGGGGACAGCGCGGCTCTCAGGTAATACGGGGCAACCTACTCCCCATTCCGCTTTTTGACCAGGACACGCTTTACATCATGTATGTCGAGCCGATTTACCTGCAGGCTGAAAATGCCCAGCTACCGGAGCTTAAGAGAGTTGCTGTTGCCGACCAGCAGCAAGTAGTATGGGCTCCAAGTTTTCAGGGGGCACTGCGGAGAATACTGGGCGCGCAAGAGGCCATTGAAGAAGCGGAGGTTCCCGAAGGTGCTGATACTGAACCATCGAACCTTCCCGACAACCTGAGACAAGCACAGAATCTGTTCGAACAGTTCCGACGCCTCTCGGCTCAAGGCGATTTTGCCCAAGCAGGCGAGCGCATTCAGAAGCTGGGAGAA
>JBEPYC010000482.1:0-3259 GCA_041641555.1 Chitinivibrionales bacterium
ATTCGCATCCCAATGGGATTCTACGGCCCTTCGAGCCAGCTTCCGGTAAAACCCCTGAGCGATATCGATTCCCGCTACTATCTCTGCATCACTGTCAGTGACCAGCCGGGAGTACTCGCAACCATTACGTCTATTTTTGCCAAGCACGACATCTCTTTTGCGTCGGTTCTTCAACGTGAGTTCTCTTCCGACCAGGCGATTCCCATCATTTTCCTCACGCACACCTCCAGAGAGAAGAAGCTCCGGAGTGCTTTGGATGAAATCGAGAAAAGAGACTTTATCACAAACGCGACACGCGTTATCAGGATAGAGGATTGAATGAGAGAACCTACTAAGCGGGCTCACCTTCGTCCGTTCGGGGGCAACCCCGAGGAACAGTACCCCCTTGATCAGATCAGGTACAGAGCCGATGACGGCAGGTTGTTGGAAGTGCATAATGAACTGCCTGAGTATAACGAAGACCAGGTTTCAGAGCTGAAACAGGTATTCGATATGCGGCGGTTTTCCTTGAACCCTGTCGACCAGAGCGGTGTCTGGCGTTACCGGGAATTCCTCAGCGCCTATGTTCCTTTCGATAACGTAGTTACCATGTACGAGGGAAATACTCCGGTGTATTCGCTTCCTCGAAGTGCATCGTATACCGGAATGAAAGAGCTACACGCCAAGCACCAGGGAATGAATCCGACAGGATCGTTCAAAGATAACGGCATGACTACCGCCGTTACCATGGCCCGAAAACTTGGAGCGCGAGTCGTCGCGTGTGCTTCGACGGGCAATACCTCGGCTTCCATGGCCGCCTACGCTGCCCGCGCCAACATGAAAAGCGTAGTATTCATTCCCGAAGGACAAATTGCCTACGGCAAGCTCAGCCAGGCGCTTGATTATGGAGCGATGACCATTCAGATCGACGGGGATTTCGATAAAGCAATGGATGTCGTGCAAGAGGTATGTAATCGGGGGAATTTCTACCTGCTCAATTCGATCAACCCATTCCGTATAGAAGGGCAGAAGACGATCATGATCGAGCTTCTGCATCAACTTGGATGGAAGATACCCGATTGGATCCTGGTGCCCGGCGGTAACCTCGGAAACTCTTCTGCCTTCGGCAAGGCATTCGATGAACTGAAACGATGTGGACTGATCGACAAAGCACCCCGGATCGGCGTCATTCAGGCCGAAGGGGCGAATCCGATGTTTACCGGCTTTGAGAGCGGACAGGAAACCATTACCCCTGTTCGGGCTAATACGCGTGCCACTGCAATCAAAATAGGCAATCCCGTCAGCTTCGAGAAGGCATTCTTTTCAGTAAAATCGACCGACGGTCTTGTTGAACAGGTCACCGAAGATGAAATCGCCCTCGCAAAGTGCATGATCGGGAGAGACGGGGTGGGATCTGAACCTGCTTCTGCCACGACGGTGGCAGGGTGTAAAAAACTTGTCGAAAAAGGCATCATTAAGCCCGATGACCGTGTCGTCTGCATCCTTACCGGTCACCTCCTGAAAGACCCCGACTATACTGTCGAGTTTCATCGAGATGAACTCTACCTGGATGCCGTTCGAGACACGAAGATTTCCGGCACGCAACGTATCGATACTCACGGAGAAAGCAACAAGCCCGTACGCCTCAAAGCTGACGTTGATGTGCTTTTGGAATACATCCTCAAAGAGAATGCATAGCAACTGTTTTCCCTCTTAGACGGCGAAGAGGTTCTAGCCAAGGCATGATGTTTTTTTCTCGCTGATCGGCAATTACATCCCTGGATTAAACCGATGACTCCGAAAACTGGTAACCACAAATATGCAATCCTTGTGGGCGACGGGATGGCTGATTTTCCTGTCGAGGAACTCGGCAATCGCACTCCGCTTGCGTACGCCAACACTCCCCACATGGATTCCATCGCGCGAGATGGCATCGTAGGGCGAGTTTCGACGGTTCCCGAGGGTTTTCCTCCTGGCAGTGATGTTGCGAACATGTCGCTTCTTGGGTATGCCCCTCAAAAGTATTACACCGGCCGAGCTCCGATCGAAGCCGCTTCCATGGGCGTTGCTCTCCAGGGCTCCGATGTGGCTTTCCGCTGTAATCTGGTTACGCTCACCGATGGCATTATGGCCGACTATTCTGCAGGGCACATAGAAACTGCCGATGCACAGAAGCTTATTGCTGAACTTGCACAAACTCTGCAGACAGACACGACTCATTTCTTTGGGGGGGTGAGTTATCGGCACCTTCTTGTTTCGTCCGCCAGCGATTATTCTGATCTGGCGTGTACACCGCCGCACGATATTTCCGGCCGGGAATTCAAGCCGTTCCTCCCTCGGGGAACGGGAGCCAGCGAACTCATTTTGCTGATGGAGCGCGCACGAGAGGTTTTGGCTCGTTCAGAAACCAACAAGCACCGAATCGCTGAAGGTAAGAGTCCCGCAACCGACATCTGGCTCTGGGGTCAGGGGAAAGCAGTTACATTCCCGGCAATGAATGACCGCTACGGTCTCCGGGGATCGGTGATATCCGCGGTAGACCTGGTGCGCGGCCTGGGGGTTCTTTCTGGTCTGCGCGTACGAATCGTCGAGGGTGCCACCGGATACCTCGGCACCAACTATGCCGGCAAAATAGCGGCCGCGCGCTCGGCGTTTACCCAGGACAATGAGTCGATAGTGTATCTTCATATTGAAGCCCCGGATGAGACATCTCACGAAGGTTCCCTTGAAAAAAAGATTCAGGCAATCGAGGAATTCGATACAAACGTCATTGCCGAAATGCTACGGCTTCAAGCCGAAGTGCCCGAATTGCGCCTGTTGGTTGCTCCCGACCATGCTACGCCAATATCACTTAAAACCCATCATTCTATGGCGATCCCCTTTGCGGTATGTGGAAAAGGAATACGCCCCGATGACGCTCTCGAGTATACGGAACTCTCGGCAAAGAACCGCGCGATTCTTACCGGAGTTGAGCTGTTCGATCGATTTATCACCTCAGATTTTCGGTAGGGTATAGGGCACATGGGTGTCAGGTTTTTCGAAAAGCTCCTTACGTTTGTTTTTGATATTGTCGCTGTAAACCTCGCCTTTGTCGCCGCATTCTGGCTTCGATACCACAGCGGTGTTTTCCCAGAAGCCCTGGATCCTTCGCGAAATCTTCTTACCTATGTTCCGGTGATGGGTGTTTTTACCGTCGCCTGGGTTATGCTTTTCTTTTTTACCGGGCTCTACCGCGACTGGTACAAAGAATCGCGTATCGATGAGTTTTTTGTCGTGGCAA
>JBEPYC010000483.1:0-3258 GCA_041641555.1 Chitinivibrionales bacterium
ATGCGATTCTGGTTAAACAGCTTATGTAAGTAATACACAAGTTCCTGGGTACGCCCAATGGCGAATGCCGGAATAATCAGCCGTCCCCCTGTTGCCGTTGCATCCCGGACCGCCTGAGCCAGCTCCTCTTCACGGTCTTCGGCAGCTCCGTGCAGACGATCACCGTAGGTGCTCTCCATTACCAGGAAATCCTGGTCACGCGGGAGATTCGGGTCATTGATAACCGGGGTATTGAACCGTCCGATATCCCCTGCGTAGGTGAGTTTGACTTTCCGTCCGTTTTCTTCCAGCTCGAAATGGATGCTGGCCGAACCCAGAATATGTCCGCCATCGAGGAAACGGACCGTCACTCCCGGAGCCAGTGTGATCTCCCGATTGTACTCGACACCCACAAACTGCTCGATAGCCTGCTCCGCATGTCGCATTTCATACATCGGCACCATAGGCTCCAGCCCCTGTTTTTTCCGGATCTTGTTGACCCAGTCCAGATCCTTTACCTGAAGATAGGCTGAGTCTCGAAGCATAATGTTGCAGAGATCGGCCGTAGGCTGGGTGGCGTAAATGGAACCTGTGTACCCCTGCTTCACGAGCCCCGGAAGATTTCCGCTGTGATCGATATGTGCATGGGTCAACACTACCGCGTCTATGGTCGAAGGATCGAATGGGAATTTTGTATTCTTTTCATAGCTCTCCATCCTTCTCCCCTGAAACATCCCACATTCGATGAGTATGGAACGTCCGTTTACTTTCAGAAGGTGCATCGATCCGGTCACTGTTTGCGCGCCGCCATAAAAAGTAATCTTCACAGAAACCGCCTTGTTGTTAGGACTTGAACGAAAAAGTACCGGCTCCGGGAGACACGTGCGCCTCCCTTTTTTATTATACCCCCATAATCGCCAAATGACGCTCTCTTTTCGTATTTTCAGGTAGGTATGCCACGTGTTACGGTAATAATCCCAACATTCAATCGCGCCGATCTGCTTCCACGAGCGATCGAGTCGGTACTCGCCCAGAGCTATCAGGATTACGAACTGATCGTCGTAGATGATGGCTCCAGCGACAATACGCCCGAGCTTGCGGTTATTACCGGGAACCATGCGGATTTTGCCTGTATCAGAATGCCAAACAACACCGGCGTATCCGCTGCGCGTAATCGAGGCGTACGTAACAGCAGCGGACAGCTCCTTTCGTTTCTCGACTCCGATGACCTTTGGCATCGAGAAAAACTCGCGCGTCAGGTAACCTGGATGGATCAGAACCCCGAATACCAGATATGTCAGACACAGGAAACCTGGGTTCGCAACGGCGTACGGGTAAACCCTCCCCACAGTCATCGGAAAGTGCAGGGATGGATTTACGAGGAGAGTCTCAAACGTTGCATGATAACCCCTTCCTCGGTTATGCTGAAACGCGAGCTATTCGAACGAAAAGAAGGATTTGATGAAAGCTTTCCAGCATGTGAAGACTACGATTTGTGGCTGCGAATCACCTCGGATCACCCCGTCGGACTGGTCGATGAGTACCTGCTTACCCGTTATGGGGGCCATGAAGACCAGCTCTCTTCTTCCATAAAGATTCTCGACAGATACCGCATCCAGGCATTGGAAAAGGTTCTTCGGACCACACACCTTTCGGTTAAGCACAGACGCGCCACCGAAACGATACTGGCAAAGAAAGCTCATATAGTCGCAAACGGATGCAGAAAACGAGGCAAAATACGTGAGTATGAATACTACAACACTCTCTTTGAACGTTACCGATAACCTCAATGGTCTTATTCCCGGCAAGCTTCGCGTGTCAGTTGGGCATATTCCGTTAACCGATCTTGGCCTCCGGAATGATCTATGGAAACCTCTTCCCGAAGCCGACTGTGAAGTCGCAACAATTCACCCCCTGGTGGTGCAGACCAAAGAAAACGGCACATTCGCGGTACTCGATGGATACAAGCGGTTAGAGCAATTGCAGGCGCAAAACACGGAGCATGCGCTATGTACGGTAATCCATGAAGACCTGGATCGACTGCAGTCGGGCCTTGTTCGTCTCGCCTTGAATGCGAAACGCCCGACCTCGACCGGCGAAGCCATTGTGGTTCTGCGGTGGCTTTTCGAGACTCTTTCCGACCCGGCACTTGTTCCGCGAGTCGTATCTCTGCTTTCTTTTACCGGAAAGAAAGCTTCCGGCCTGATCGAGCTGGCACAAAACCGGGATGACGACATAGAACCGTTCAAACACAATGTCCTTGACCTGGAACGCGCCTCGGATTTCCTCAGGCTCGCCCCCGACGACAGGCAAGCTTTTTTGCACTTCTTTGAAAGTGTTCGCCTCAGCGCGCAGTACCAGAGAGAATTTCTCCAGTGGCTACCCGAGATCAGCTATGCCAGGAATATATCGGTTTCGGAAATTCTTCAATCAGAAGAACTGCAGCACGCGCGAAGCCAGTCACATGCCACGCCGAATCAGCGGATACAGATGATCCGGGACGCATTGTTCAATCGGCGATTTCCACGGTATGCCGAAACGCTGTCAAAGTGGAGTGCCACAGTTCGCAAAGTGAATCCCGACCCCTCCCGGGTGACATTTTCCGCCTCACCCGCATTCGAAAAGAGGCGTCTTGACATGAACATTCGGATCGATGACCCGGACGGCATGCCGGACCTGTTCAGACGCCTGGCGGCGATTGAGCCATCCCTTTGGTCAACTCTTATCGATCCGATTGAATGATACCGTGCTCAAAAACCATTTTTTGGTGCCAATCTCGTGAGCCCGTCAGATTGGTCTGTGCCTTTGCTGTGTGGCCAGCTCGTTGGACATTCAGCCGGTATCTCAGGTGCCACTCCAGTGGGGTTATGCACACCATGCGCCGCTTTGGGGACCGGCAGATTGTGAGAAGGCCGCATTGTAATTTCACACAGGCGGTCCAGAATGGCACTGGAGATCAGACCTGCAATGGTTAAAACACTAAGACTGCCAACCTGTCGCGAAAAAAAATCCGCGTACACGGCCGATGAGGACGAATGAAAAACAACACTCTTTTTTCCCGCATTTGGTCCTTCCTTCTCAGCGCATCTTTTGGTATCATGATGGTGGGGTTTTTCCTGGCGATTGTCGGGCTCCTTCTTTTCATGCGTTTTCGCCACTATGGCAACTGGATGCCCGTAACCTTTACCACGGTGGCCATTGTTGGCTTTGTACTTTATTTTATTGGCCGGGTTCTCGGAGTGGTAAACAGGAACTCTCAGAAAAAGCGGAAGAACACAG
>JBEPYC010000484.1:0-2083 GCA_041641555.1 Chitinivibrionales bacterium
TTTTTGGGCAGGCAGGAAGGACTGAGAACGAACCCATTCGGAAATGGTAATTACATGGTTGCAGAAAAGCCACGTCCATATCTGGAAGGCAACCCTATACATCCTATTGCTCAATGTAAAACGAAGGTGAGAAACACAGACAGCTCCGGCCAGTCGTGCCACCGGGTAAAAAGGCGCGTCGATGAAATCCGAAAAATGTACGAGTGTACACCTGCTGTCTTTGATATACCTGTAAAGCCTCCGTGAAGCCGGAAGATAATCCCGCAATAGGCCCATGATTCCTGAGAGGCCGCGAGACAGTCGCAAGCGCCGGAACGGGATACAGGTAACTGCGACCCCATTCGATCGCATTTTTTGCGTCAAATCACCATCTCCAGGTGTAACCATTTCCACCCGGTACTTACCCGAAGACTGGAGCAGTTCTGCCAGAGCGGAAACACAAACTGGCATGCCTGTCGACATAGAAGAAACGGATATAAAAAGTGCTATACAGGGGAGTTCGGACTCAGGCGAGTGGGTTACCTTTTCTTCCATTAGCACAGAGCCTTGAATCTGCTACCGGGAATAACGATCGACCGTGCGTTCTACCGCCGCAACTACGTCGTCCACATCTTCGTCGCTCAATTTTGCGGACAAGGGAAGAGACAATGTCTGATCTGAAATTTTCTTCGCATTTGGATAGTCGTCAGGACGGCAGCCCAATAAGTCCCGATAGTACGGCTGCAGATGAAGAGCAATGTAGTGGACACCGGTTCCTATATTCTCCTCGAAGAGGGCATCCATAAACATATCGCGTGTACAGCCAAGCTCCCCTTCGTCAATAAAGATCGGGTAGAGATGGTATGCATGGATATCTTTTTCACGCACAGGGGTCGGAGTCTTAATGGGCAAATCCTTGAATCGCGAAGTATAAACCTCGTTAATCCGGCTTCTCCGAGAATGCATCTGGTCAATTCGGGGAAACTGAGATACGCCAAGCGCTGCTTGCATATCGGTCATATTGTACTTGAACCCCGGAAAGACCACCTGATAATGCCGGTATCCTTCGTCCGAAAAACGGCGCCACGCATCTTTGGTCATCCCGTGCAATGCATAGGTTTTTATCTTCGCAGCCAACTCTTCATCATTGGTGGTAATCATCCCCCCCTCCCCTGTGTACAGATTTTTCGTGACGTAAAAACTGAAACAGGTCATATCACCAATTGCCCCGATTTTTTTACCCTGTGCTGAGGACTCTATCGCATGGGCCGCATCTTCGATCAAAAGCAGCCCATGACGATCTGCAATGGTTTTGAGTGCCTCCATGTTACAGGGGCGACCGGCAAAATGAACGGGAATTATTGCTTTGGTCCGAGGGGTAATTCTTTTTTCGACATCTTGCGGGTCTATACACCCGTCAGAGAAACCAACATCGGCAAACACCGGCACCGCACCGGTATGCACAACTGCATTTGCGGTAGCGCAAAAGGTCATGGCCGGTACAATTACCTCGTCTCCCCTGCCGATCCCCGAAGCTACCATGGCCAAATGCAACGCCGCCGTACATGAATTGACCGCGATCGCGTATTGGCTTCCGACGTAATCCCGGAAGAGGTCTTCAAACTCCGCAACGCGGGGCCCTGTCCCTATCCAGCAGGAACGAAGAACATTCTCGACTGCATTAATCTCATTCTCGGTGACCAGAGGACTGCCAAAAACAAGAAATTCGGTGCGTCGAGGCCTTCTTTTCATGGCGTTTCTCAGGATAAAATTGAATAGGAGAAATCGGTTTTCAAGAAAATAAATAAGCTGCAGATCATTGGCGAATCATGGCGTGATGAGGATTTTCCCTGCGTATGCTTCCACGCTGTTCCTTGCAACATAGAAGTAGGTTCCCGGAGTGAGATCACCGGGCTTCCAGGCAAACCTCCAGCTGAACTCATTTTTTTCAGAGGGAATCAGTTTCTCTACGAGATCCCCTTGCGCGGTTCGGATCTCGATAAATGTGTTCGGAGCAACCTGACTGAGGGTAACATCTATATGAGTTCTCTTTGACAGACTGAAAGGATTGGGGTATGCTATAAGAGAATTGTTCGAAGTAACC
>JBEPYC010000484.1:2093-3258 GCA_041641555.1 Chitinivibrionales bacterium
AGACCCCTTCGACCGTAGCAACCCAGAGATGCCCGTTTGACCAGTCGATGCTCATGTCATTAACAGAATTGGATACCAACCCGCTTTCCTGCCCGATTCTCTTCTTAGTTCCAGTTTCGACATTGTAGCGGATGAGTCCATCGTGTTCCGTGCCCAACCAGAGAATGTCTTCAGACTCCGCTTCTATGCAGGTTATTGTTTCGTTGATAAGGGTATCTCGCTCCAAAGCTCTGGTATTGGAATTCGCCCGGTAGAGTCCCTCACCGGTAACGATCCAGGTAGAAGTATCTGGAGCCGTAACCATATCGGAAACAGAGGTCAGCGAGGAATTCCAGATAACTTTCTCGATTTCTCCCTGAAGCGGATTACCGTCATGACGAAAAGCCAGCAGCTTTCCCCCCTCACTTCCCGCAAAAACCACATTTGCGCGATCCACGCACAGAGATTTAATGTTCAGCATGTAATAGGGACTGCCCTTAGGCAGGTGCCGCTTATAATGCTCATCCGAAGGATCCTTGTATTTCGGATTATAGGCAATCATGCATCCCGCATAGTTTTCCCAACTGGAAATCCAGAGATAGCCAGAGGAGTCCTGGGCAAATGCATCGGATTTGCCCCATCTTTGGTAAGTTTCCTCTGGCGTCATCACCCTGAATCCGCCATAGGCCCCCCTACCAGAGACATAATAGAGTGTCCACCCGGTATCGCTGGGGTGCCGCCGTTTTACATTTCCGCCGGAAGCACCGATCCAGACGGTTCCACTACGATCCACAGCCAGCCCATCAAACCATGAGCCGTCTCCCATTGACCCGAAACCTGGAGTCAGATCTTCATTGTACAACTGCCAGTTATTATCTCCATCGTAGTACATTGCACCTTGATACCAGGGCCGCTTCCATCCTTGGGGTTTATCAACAGGGGGAGTGAGATTCGAGAGGATCCAGACTCCGCCCTTCTGATCGGAAATAATCCGGCTTGCCATTCGGAAGGTAAGCCCGGGGGCGCTGTAGGAAACCGTGTCTTCAGGAAGACTCCACCTGTAGAAATAGTTCTCCTGAGTGCCAACCCAACACTGATCGCCCTGCGGCAATAAGGCCGTTACCCGACTTGGCATCTGCAGAGCAAGCTCTGAGCCAAGGTAAAGCGCCTGTGAATCAGCATACAC
>JBEPYC010000485.1:0-3256 GCA_041641555.1 Chitinivibrionales bacterium
GGCATCGCCGATCCCGTTGTTATCGCTGTCGGCCTGATCGGCATTGGCCACGGTTGGGCAGTTATCGATATCGCCACACACCCCGTCACCGTCGATATCATTGTCCGGATCGTTCGGACAGCCATCACAGGCGTCCCCGATACCATCATTGTCGCTGTCGGCCTGATCGGCATTGGCGGTATTCGGACAGTTGTCGGAACCATCCTCGATACCATCGCCGTCGCTGTCGACAGGATCGTTATCACACACGTCTCCAACACCATCGTTGTCGCTATCGGCCTGATTTGGATTCGCGGTGTTAGGACAGTTGTCAAGATCACCGCAGACGCCGTCGCCATCGATATCGTTATCGGCATCGCCGGGGCAGGCATCGCAGGCATCACCGACACCATCGTTGTCACTGTCGGCCTGATCGGCATTGGCAACGGTCGGACAATTATCGACATCGCCACACACACCGTCACCGTCGATATCATTGTCCGGATCGTTCGGACAGCCATCACAGGCGTCCCCGATACCATCATTGTCGCTGTCGGCCTGATCGGCATTGGCGGTATTCGGACAATTGTCGGTGGCGTCCTCCACACCGTCACCGTCACTGTCGGTGCCACCCGAAGAAGTCCCAGTGACCACATCGATGTAGTCAAGCTTGACTGTTCCCGCTGCCTGCGAAATCCGGATTGTAGATGTCGTGGTGGTCGAGATACCGGTACTAATCTCGTAACAGCCGGATCCACTGTTTTCCACAAACGTTCCCACGCTCTGCCCATTGACCGAAACGGTGAATTCACTGCCGCTGGCATAAACGCCCACGATCAGGTTCGAGGCAGCGGGGACATTGTTCCATTCGACATACATTCCGGCACCCCACATCTTCTGGCCTGAGCCGCATGGCTTGGAGTAGGAACCGCCACCCTCGAGAACATCGGCAGTTTCGGCTTCATACCGGGTAGTCTCACCGGTACCCCCACCACCACTGCTACCGTCACACACATCACCAATACCGTCGTTATCGCTGTCAGCCTGGTTTGAGTTAGCGGTGTTTGGGCAGTTATCGACGTCGCCACAAACCCCGTCTCCATCGATATCGTTGTCCGGATCGTTTGGACACGTATCGCAGGCATCGCCAATTCCGTCATTGTCACTGTCGGCCTGACCCGAGTTTGCCGTGTTGGGGCAATTATCGGAACCATCTTCGACCCCGTCTCCATCGCTGTCAACCGGACCGGAATTGCCCTCTCCATCCAGAATTGTCTTGGCGGATGATTCCATGACCCCACCGCTGCAGTCATTTCCGTAGAGATATACCTGTACTGTCTCCCCGACCGAATAGCCTGACCCGAGTCTGACTGCATCAATAACATTTTCGGGTGTATGATTGGTACCGTACTTGTCGGGATGCGTCGTCGCACCGGGATAGCACGTATTGTCTATCTTTACCGCATCGACATGCACCATATCGAAGCATGCCGCTGACCTTATCTTTTTTCCATTCGAGTCAAAAATGCTTTCTTCATCCCAAACCAGATACAGCACACCGCTGCGCAGTTCCAACCAGTAACATGAATTGGAAATATCCGCCATCTCGATACTTTGAACACCATCGGCCACAACGGCATCCTGGTTACTGGTACAACCCTGAAACAGACAAAAGATGGTGAAAACCGATACAATCCCGCCCCACCAGATGTTTCTCATGACCCGTCCTCCTCGGAAAGTGAATATATGGATGAAAACACGAACCCGCCGGAATGATCTCCCAGCGGACGGTTCGTTTTACGGTTACGGTATTACTTTGCGAACTGTCCTGAATCCCATATCGTGCCCGAAGCCACCGGGTTGCAGGCCGCTGCGTCCTGCGCAACCTTCTATGTGATGGTCAAACTGTGATGTTCCGCCTCGTCTAATTCTTTCACCATCACCGCCCGGGCCGGCATAATCGGTCTGTTCGGAAGTGGGAAGAGGGGCCATCACATCCCATACCCATTCCCAGAGATTACCGTGCATGTCGTACAAGCCGAAGTCGTTGGGAAGCTTCGACCCGACCGGGTGTATGCCTTTCCCGCCACCGTTTTCCGCCGACCAATGGTACTCATCACCTTCGGCCAGATTGTCACCCCAGGAATACTTGGTAGTCGTGCCCGCGCGGCATGCGTATTCCCACTCAGCTTCCGTAGGCAGACGATATCCATTTTTGGAAAAATCCGCTTCGAGGCCGGCAATTCCCGTAACGCGAATCTCTCCTTTTTTTTCTTCTTCGTTCATACTGGTGTAGGTGTAAACCGTGTCAAACCCCTCCAACTTGCTTCGAGCGTTACAGAATGCGACACAGTCGAACCACTTCATCCGCTCTACCGGCTTCCGAAGGTCACTCTGCTCTTTGGATTGATTTCGCCCCATGACTTGCACATGAAAATGCTGGCTTATTTCGGTGGCATCAATCATGTAATCGTAGGTGAAATTGACCTTGACTCCTTCGGACTTACCCTCGACATGCCCCACCATGAAACTCTTGCCATGTGACGGCACGTGGACCAGGCCTTTGTACGGCTGCCCTTGACTACAACGAATATGCAGGTCCGACAGTGTAGACTGCTGGATCGGCATACGGTATGTAAAATACCCCTCGGCGCTCACCTCCAACTGATCCTGCACGTTTCCGGATGCCGCGGCCAGTGCCACTCGGCTCTCATCGGCCTGCCGCAAGGATCCATTGGATGACCACGCAGCGTTAACCGAGTGATGCGAGGTAACGAGAAAGGGAATGGCAATGGAATTGGTTGAGGTTCGAATCGTGTAGATGAAAAAACCATCGGGAATCGATGGCGGTGAAAAGATGTGGTTTCCCTCGTCGAGGTTTCCGTCCAAGAGGATTCCAACAGTCTTTCCCCTCATGTCCATGAGTGAAATCCGGGCCCGGGTTGCCGACGAAACCCTATACTGGAGCGAGGAGTTGGGAAGAACACTGAGGTTCATCCCGGTTTTCTCGGATTTATTCCCGGGACGGACGGAGGTGGGGTTCTCGCTGAGGTGAAACGTTCCTTGGTTATCGGTTATAGTTGAAAAGCCAAGTCGACTCAATCGGACTTCTGCTCCTGCAATCGCTCCACCGGAAACGCTGTCGACCACTTTGCCGCTGATGCTGATCTGAGCACGAGGGACTGCCACCGCCAGTAAAACAACAGCAATGAACGTTGGGGATCGTAGTAGCATAATCACTCCTTTGGGGTTGCATTATTCGTTAAAGGCACCCGGC
>JBEPYC010000486.1:0-307 GCA_041641555.1 Chitinivibrionales bacterium
TTATATGAATTATTTCAACAGAGACGCTGAAGGGAACTTTTTTACGCTCGATGAGGCAATCGAGCTGGTGACGACCAACAGCCCCGTACCGGTTTATCATGCCTACGGATTTGCGCTGGATAAAGGCATTGTGGGAGGGCATCTCCTCAGCGCCGTCGCGATGGGACAAACCGCCGCAAACATGGTTATGCAGGTTCTGGAAGGCTCCCCTCCCGACAGCTTGCCGGTGATGAAATCAAATCTCAGTCTTGCACTGTTTGACGCCGAAGTCATGGAGCGGTTCGGCATACCCGCTTCCGCGCTCCCC
>JBEPYC010000486.1:317-3218 GCA_041641555.1 Chitinivibrionales bacterium
TCTCCTGATCGGCATCCTGGTATTTATTGTCGTTCAGTCGTTTGTAATTGGAGCGCTCATCGCCAATACCCTGCGACGCAAACGGGCCGAGGAAGCGCTTCGGCAGAGTGAGTCCCGTTTCCGTACACTTATCGAAAACTCTCCTATTGCCGCACTTGTGGTCAGGAAAGGTTCCATTCTCTATGTAAATGATGCACTCGTGCACCTGTCGGGACGAAAGACAAAAGAGGAGCTTATCGGACGTTCCGTGCTCGAGATTACCGGAAAAGAAAATCACGCGCGAGTAGTTGAATACATAAAAGCGAGAGAAGCAGGCAACCAGGCACCGGTCAGCTATCCGATTACCGGCATACATGCAAGCGGGAATCGCATTCCACTCCAGCTCTTTGCATCTCTTGTCAACATGGACGATGGTCCCGCAACGCTTGTTTTTTTAACCGACCTTCGCCCCCAGAAAAAGGCGGAAGAAGAACGGATCAAGATTCTTCAGCATGTCGAACATACTCAGAGAATGGAAAGCCTGGGAGTGCTGGCGGGAGGAATCGCACACGATCTGAACAACCTTCTCACCGGTATCTCCACCAATGCATTTCTTGCACAGATGTCATCAGATGGTGAGCGCGAAGACTACTTCTCGTCTCTTCAGATAGCAGTGAAACGGGCCAGCCAGCTCTCCCGTCAGCTCCTGACATTCTCCCGTGGTGGAGAGCCGGTAAAAGCGCTTGTGGCACTCAACGAACTCATTGAAGACAGCGTATCATTCGTCCTTCGCGGATCCCGGCACAAGGCTGAGATAGCTCTTCCATCCGAACTGTGGTTGGTCGATGCGGATTCCGGGCAGGTAAACCAGGTGCTCAATAACCTGCTGATCAACGCCTCCCAGGCAATGGCGCATCCGGGGACTATCCGCGTTTCGGCAGAAAACGTTCATCTAAGTGAGCAGCAGGTCCCAAAGCTCACCAAAGGTGACTATATTCGGCTCAAGATACAGGATACCGGAAAAGGTATTCCTCCCGAAGCACTGCCGCGAATTTTCGATCCCTTTTTCACCACGAAAAGCCAGGGCAGCGGCCTGGGGCTTGCTTCGGTGTATTCCATAGTCAGAGCGCACGGCGGAGGAATCGAAGTCGATACCAGACAGGGGCAGGGAACGACATTCTTTGTCTATTTACCCGCTGCTCCAAACTCAACGGCTCGTCAGATCGAAACACCCAGCACGGGCAGTCTCGCCGCTTCCCGCGTGCTTTTCATGGATGACGATGAAATCGTGCGGAAAAGCCTCGAAACCATGCTTCGCACGCTCGGGCATGAAGTTGTCGCGGTGACCGATGGCGAGCACGCAATCGACCACTACAAGGAAGCACTTGCCGAGGAGAGAAAATTCGATCTGGTGATTCTGGATCTGACTATTCCCGGAGGCATGGGCGGAAAAGACACTATCGCCAGGATTATCGAGTTGGATCCAGACGTCAAGGCAATCGCCATCAGCGGATACTCCACTGATGACGTAATGGCGAATTGTACAGAGTACGGTTTTCTTGCAAGCCTCTCCAAACCGTTCAGTCTCGAGGAGCTTTCCTCAGCCCTCGCGAAGACCTCTGTCTAAAACAGGTGATCGGGAAAGCCCCCCCGGTACCGTTATTCCTCCGTATTCTCGAACATACTCGTGTACTGGCGGTACCCTCGCTCCTCCAGTTTATCTGCCGGAATGAACTCAAGCGCCGCGGAGTTCATGCAATACCGAAGTCCGGTCGGGGGAGGACCATCGTTGAACACATGCCCCAGATGTGAATCCGCGTGCTTGCTTCGAACTTCAGTTCTCATGCCATCGGGCCTGGTAACGATGTTCGATGATTCGAGGGGCTCGGTAAAACTCGGCCAGCCGGTCCCTGATTTGTACTTGTCATCGGAGCTGAACAGGGGCTCGCCAGAGACGATATCGACGTAAATCCCCGGTTCCTTGTTATCCCAGTACTTGTTGCGAAACGGGGGCTCGGTTCCATCTTTCTGCGTTACCCGGTATTGAATATCCGTGAGTTTTTCTTTCAAGACACTGTCATCGGGTTTTTCATACGTAGTCGTATTCTTTTCCATCGTAAGCTCCTCACCTTTCCATGTTTTTTCGAGATATCCCTCACGCCCTGAACCGCGACGATACCGTTTATAATGGCCAGGTTTCTTCCGGTAATAATCCTGGTGATACTCTTCGGCCCGGTAAAAGCTTGTTAGAGGCCGGATTGCCACAACGATTGGTTCCTGGAAAATATCGGAGTTTTCCAGCACGGTCTTGGTGCTTTCTGCGAGTGCCTTCTGATGTTCCGTCTCGTAGAAAATGGCGGGACTGTACTGCGAGCCACGGTCGGCAAATTGCCCGCCGATGTCGGTCGGGTCGATCTGGCGCCAGTAGATATGAAGGAGTTCTCGATAATCGATACGGGAAGAGTCGTAGTACACTTTGACTGCTTCGACATGATCGGTTTGCCCCGATGAGACTTCTTCGTAGGTAGGATTCTTGGCGGTGCCGCCGGCGTACCCTGAGACCGCTTCGTACACTCCGTCGTGCTTCTCGAATGGAGGCTCCATACACCAGAAGCAACCGCCGGCGAAAACCACCGACGGTTTACTGGCGAGTTCATCGTACGAAAGAGACGGTTTATTCAGATCTCGGGATTTTGCACCCTGGCTGCATGCAGCCAAAACTACAACAGCTGCCAAACCTGCGCTGATTGCTGCTCTCTTTTTCATAGTGCCTAAAATCTCCTTTCAGAAGGATTTCGGGCGTGCAGGACTGGTTATTCCTCAGAAGAACAGCAAAAAGCGCTCCATCGTGATATTATTCGCCCGCAACGAATGTATTCACCGACATGGGCTCCAGTTCACAAGCGATTTTCGTGGCACCCC
>JBEPYC010000487.1:0-3203 GCA_041641555.1 Chitinivibrionales bacterium
AACACGCTGCGCGAGAGCGCAACCGCTGGTCCCAGCGTCCGGCTATATGGCCGGTTCGCGGTCGGTTGACTTCGGGATTCGGATACCGTTTCCATCCGCTGATAAAGCGAAGAATGTTTCATGAAGGAATCGATATTGCAAATGAACCGTGGACACCGATTCAGTCAACTGCCGATGGCGTCGTTTCGTTTTCAGGGTATAAACCCGATTATGGCAACACGGTTATCGTGGATCATTATGGTAACGGATATAAAACCGTGTATGCGCACCTTGAGCAAAGCGCTGTTTCCGAAGGTGTCCCCGTGGGCAGAGGTGATATTATAGGATATCTGGGTAACACTGGAAGAAGTACGGGGCCGCATCTGCATTACGAAGTCCGCCACATGGGACGATTTGTGAATCCGTTCGATTACATTTTACCTACCGACATGATGGTGGATTGAGGAATAGATGGTCTACCACGGAGAAGTAGAAGTCCAGAGTCGTCGGCGTAATCAGTTGATCGATATCACTTCGGATGTTCGCAAACAGATCAATGCATCGGGAGTAACCGAAGGCGTATGCACGATTTGCTGCCAGCACACCACTGCCGGTGTAACTATAAATGAGAATGCGGATCCCGATGTCGTTCATGATATCCTCATGAAACTGGATAAACTGGTCGATCAGGATCTTTCGTTTCGCCACGCCGAAGGCAATTCCGACAGCCATATCAAAGCTTCGCTCATGGGGTTTTCGGTGCAGATCCCGATTCAGGACGGTTCACCGGTACTGGGGACATGGCAGGGCGTTTACTTCTGTGAGTTCGACGGTCCCCGGAGGCGCCGGGTGACCACAACGATTCTCGGAGATTCGAGGTGAAGTGTGTGTCCGGTTTTCCGGTTGCTGTCTACCATTGTACTTTCGGCGCTTTTCTTCAGTGCCTTTCCCGCCGATAAACAAGACACGATTCTCCATGCTGCTGAGCTGACCCGACTCACCAGCGGATGCAGGATTGCAGCCATGGGCGATGCCGGTGTTGCGCTTCCTGTGCATGCTCCGGCAACCTTCTGGAATCCAGCTACTCCCGGGTTTCTCACAGAATATGAAGTGTGGGCCGAAGGAGCGGTGTTGTATGGCGGTCTCTCCAAACATGCCGCCGGATTTGCCCAGGTACCATTGCAGAACCAGATTGGTATCGGAGCTTTTTATGCACCCTATTTCAGTGGGGCTATTCCGCGATACGACACCATCCCTGCCGGGCAGCGCTCAGAAGGTAAGCCGGTGGGCTACTTTCGAAATAATCAACACCTTCTTGCATTGTCGGTAGCCAAACGGTTCACGTTCCCGTTGCCGCGTCCAGCCGTGGCTGTCGGTTTTCCCCTTCCTCTTGATCTGGGAGTGGGGCTATCGTTTAAATCATTCTGGCAGTCGGTAGATCCCGACGGAGCAAACCGCATTGGAATGAACGTCAATTGTGATGTCGGGCTGCTTGCGCGAATAGGTCTCGACTATAATCTGCAGAAAAAGGAGGTCCAGCGGGAAGTCACCATAGGCGTTGCCGTAAAAAACGCACTCCCTTCAAAGATGGTGTGGGTCAATTCTCCGTATCACTACGAAGAGCCGGTCTATCATTCAGAGTATTACGGGATTGGCTACATCGATCGATCTCCGCTGCTGTATGCAGATTGGACCATTGCCCTGTCGATGCACCGGGAGATGGGCGAAGGAGTTCAAACCCCGCAGACGTCCGATGACACCACGGCTGGATACGCTATCAGTTATCATGGGGGAATAGAAGCAGAGCTGTGGAATACCGTGTTTCTCAGGGCCGGCGTTTCCGATCGGATACCGGAAGTGGGTACCGGCATTCGGTACCGAAACTTTCGACTCGACTACGCGTTCCGGTTCGATGCGATTGGATACTCTCCGGTGCGGCTCGGATTTGGGACTTATTTTTAAGAAAAGACCACACTGATTCCCGAAAAACTCCAACCACTGGCGTTTCCCATGACATATCACTTCGGCATGCAAATGTGCAGGGCTTGTTTTATTTCGCTGCTCTTGAGCCTTTCCGCCTGTTCGAGCACTGTAGTCAGCCGCAGTTCTCTCCAGAGTGAGATTCTTCAGAGAGAAGTAGACTATGCAGTCTTTTTACCCTCGGACTATGAGTCAGCGGTCGAGAAGGGACAGAGATTTCCGGTCGTCTACTGGCTTCATTGCCTGGGGTGCGATCTCGATAATTACACCCATTCCGGGTACTGTGCTCCGTTGGATAGTGTCATAGAAACTCAAAGGTTCATTATCGCAGCGCCATTTGACGGAAGAGAGTGGGGGTGGTGGCTTGATAGCCCTGTGGATTCTTTGTCGCAGTGGTCATCGTTTCTGGTGGAAGAATTCAAACCGGCAATCGATTCGATGTATCAGACGGTTCAGAGTCGTGAGAATACCGGTGTCGTGGGCCACAGTATGGGTGGCTTCGGCGCGCTTCATAACGCAATCGAGCATCCGGATGTATTTGGTGTGGCTTTCAGTATAAAAGGCGGATTGGATCCGAAACTGCCCATAAACGAAAACTGGCCAAGTGATTTCGGCTTCAGAGGGCTTCTTGGCACCGAAGATACATCGCAATGGGACTCGGTAAACGTGCTGAAGAATGCCGAAAAACTGAAGAGCGCCGATGTTACCCTGGGGTTCTATGCAGGAGAACGCGACGGCTGGTTCTATGAAGAAAACCAGAGGCTTCACCGCAAACTCGACTCACTTGAAGTCGATCACCTGTACTGGTCCAACAATGAGCTTCATGGCCGCATTCCCGTCGAGTCGATGACCCGAATTGTGCAGTTTTTCGATTCTGCGTTTACTTACACCTCAGCGAGCAGCCTGCGCATGCCCGAAGAAACCTCGATTACAGGTATGAAGAAAGCAGAACCAAAGGGGCGACAGATGCGTGTGCGTGTTGATGGAAGGCGGGTAGGAGGTGTGCGCCATGAACCCCGGGAAGTGGGAGCGGAGGTACTTCATCTGGATATTGCCCCGTCAGAAGTGCAAAGCAGGGGTGCGAACTAGATAGAGCAGAACCGGTTGTCAGAGGTGCTTGAATTTTTCTTTTTCGCCGTAGAGTTGCCCGATACGAACACTGAGCCGGTCATCGACAACGGTTATTTCTCCTTTGGCAAGTATCCTGTCGCCGACAAATACATCAACAGGCTCACCCGCCATAC
>JBEPYC010000488.1:0-3202 GCA_041641555.1 Chitinivibrionales bacterium
CCGGGCAGGCCCCGCGGTCTTGGCAAATCAGCCGGACGTAGCCATCTGCGCCGATATGGATTCCGGTACATAGTTTGACAAAGGCCACTCACCACCAGCTTCGGTCAATCCGAACAGGACATCTCGTGTCGTTTTCAGCCCCTGAGGGGTAAGGTTCATATTCAGGACGATTGTCGGAGCATCTTCAATCATACCTCCCGCATTTTTCACACAGTAAGGCGTATTCGTAACCAGAATCACCGGATATCCCAATTCGATCAACTTCTTTGGGTACTTGATCGGGGCCCATGCCCTATCATAGAAATTGGTACAGATGATCTGTTCATAGGCCCCCTGCGCAACAAAATCCAATACCTGGTTGTAGACCTCGTCGTCATGGGCAAAAAACGTCTCGTATGTCTGGAGCGTTGGCCAGGCCTGCTCCATGAGATGCCCGAGCAGTGATGGATGATCGAAAATGTCATTCGGGGATTTCGGTTCATTAAGCTGACTGATAAGAAGCGTTTTCTTCTTCGTATCGATGGGAAGTGCTTTCAGGGAATCCTTAACAACAATCACCGCACCTTGCGCAGCCTTTTTGGCCGTGGAAACAACAAAGGAGTCCCGAAGTGATTCTTCGGTCTTTTCTGCATCAACAATGCCCATGTGGTCGAACATACCGTAAGCATCCTTCATTGAGATTATGCGCTGGACCTTACTGTCCAGATCGCTTTCATCGATTTTTCCTTCCTCTACCCACCTCAGAACCGCTTCGAAAACATCGGCTCGCCGTGAATCTTCCGCTTTCATGAGAATGATATCGACCCCTGCAGCCAGAGACCGCGCGCATGCTTCGCCCAGCCCATACTCTCGAACCAGTGCACCCATGGTCATACTGTCGGTTGTGATAATCCCTTCAAATCCCATTTCTTCACGCAGGAGCCCGGTCACAATCCGTGGTGAAACCGTGGCAATGTGTTCGGGGTCAAGCTGCGGATACAGACAGTGAGCGATCATGATGGAATCGAGTCCCGCTTCGATCAGCTTTCTGTACGGATACAGCTCGACATCGGTGAGTCGATCGATACCTGCATCAAGCGTCGGGCACGCATGATGTGCATCGGTTGCCGAATCGCCGCGACCGGGGAAATGCTTTGCCGCTGCTACCACACCTTCTTCCTTGAAGCCTTTCAGTGTGGCCAGCGCATATTCGGTCACCAGTTCGGGATCATCTCCGAACGACCGATGCCCGATCTCAGGATTGAGCGGATTGGTGTTGATGTCCACAACGGGTGAATGGATCATCTCAAGCCCCGCAGCCTTGAGCTGGCGCCCCAACGCCCGTGCGACATCATACGCCATCTGGGGATTTTTTGATGCAGCCAGACCCATTGCCGATGGGAACTGTGCAACGCCCCCGAATGCGTAATCCTTACTCGTGTCCCCTTCCTGATCTATGACCATATGAAGTGGAATAGCCGGATCACGGTTCAATGCCAGTGATTTCAATTCATTTGTCATCGATGCAAACTGCGAAGGCGTCAGACAGGGCGGGATCCCTGGAGGGGTCAGCTTCTGGAGAACCTTGCGTCCATTTTCACCCGAAGGCTTTGAAGCTTCATGAGCATAGGTGAATTTCCGGGTAAACGGAGAAAGGCGAACCCCTCCACAGTGATAGCGGGTGATGGCTTCTTTAATATCGTTGGTTACAATGGTTCCGGCCATGCCGTAAACGATGCATTGACCAACCTTCTGTTCGACAGTCATTCGTCGCACCAACGCTCGAGCGAACTGATCTCGTACTACTCCGTTATTCTCGCTTGCCATGGATCGGTTCTCATCTCCCCTGTAGTTATAAAGAATTACATGAGTGCAGTCTGAACAGCGAAAGGTCTATTCAGCCTAAAGAACAATTTAGGATGAGATGAGGCGGGCGGCAACGCTACTTTGAGGTCAAACGGCCGGGAAAACCTTCTTTGTTTTCAGCCGGACGGAGAAAATACGTGGCTAAATCTCCGTGGATCGTAGGTGCCTTCGGCAGAGGCAACGGTACCGCGGTGAACAACCCGTGGCTGCGCAGGAATGTTCCCGTGCCGATCCACCTTCAGCGATACATCCTGTATTATTGAATGGAACGCGGCGAAGCCAAGGTACCCATAGCCAAAATCGACCGATGTAACGGGTACGTGCTGAAGAAACCAGAGATTATCGAAGGAGGCCAGGGAGATATCCTGAGGAACCGAGACATCATTTGCCTTTAGCCAGAAATAGTATCGTCGAGCCGTAAAATCATTGGGAGCAAGCACTGCAGTTACATCTCCTTTGGACAATATGGGACCAAGAACCGGTGTAACGGCAATAAGCCAGGGGAGGTACTTAAATTCGGTGAGCAGCGCACTTGTTTTCTCTTCATTGCGGGCAAGATAAGTGGTCAGCCGCGCCGCCCCCAGAAAACGGTCTTCCCGGAATGCAGCATCGCACTCCGGAGGCAGGCTCTCAAACAACGAAGAAGCTGTGGAAGAGATGAAATTGATTGCAGTTTTTATGTAAGGTACCCCCGATTCATACAATCGACGCAGGTACTGCGCCTGCCGCTGATAGTCTTCGGTATCGAACAGAATATTCTCGGGATCACCGTTATCCACCTGCTTAAAACCGATACGAGAAGCAACACGGTTAACGATGCTTCGCCGACGATTGACCCAGCTTGCGTTCGATAACCCGGGGAAGGCTATTCGTCGGTGGCCCAGCTCAAAGAGATACTCCAGAGCCAGGCTTACAGCATACTCCTCTGCTTCGTGACATCGGGCGAAATACCGGGTGGAAAACCGAAATCCGGGATTTTCTTTCAGCCGATCAAACCATACAACAGGCTTTTGAAATCGGAGTAAATCGCTGATCCACGTACGAAGAGATGGTATTTCTTTTTCGGCGTTGACCATCAAGCTTCCCCGGTACCGCTGACCAAGCCCCCGAATAAGCGATGCTATCGCTTCCCTGCCCGCCGGTATAATGCCAACCGAAGAATCCCGCCGTTCATAGACTGCAGGCCGAAGCTCTACATTAAAATTCTCGGTTTCGGTCTGAAAGCTGCGGCAAAACGTCTCGAAGAAGGGTCGCTGGGCCATTTCCGCCCAGAAGTTCTCTGTCGACTGAAGCAGCAGAATGACCGGCTGATTCGGAGATTGATCGCCCGTCAGCCGAACCAGGCGGGGACCGGCAA
>JBEPYC010000489.1:0-3194 GCA_041641555.1 Chitinivibrionales bacterium
CCTCGTTGCTGGTGGTCGGCGGGTTTCTGGCGATCAATTATTTCGTTTCGGCCGAGGCGGGCCGTGCCGGGCTGACCACCAAAACTGCGGCACTGCTTACGATGCTTGCCGGGGCACTTGCCTACTTGGACCAGATGGCACTTGCCGTGGCACTGGGAGTGGTGACAACTCTCCTGCTGTCGGCTAAGTCCGAGCTGCATGCTTTCGCGCAACACATCACCAGAGAAGATGTGTTTGCGACTCTCAAATTCGCCGTCATCGCAGTGATCGTGTTACCCGTTCTGCCGAACAGACGTTTTGGGCCACCCCCACTGGACATCTTCAATCCATTCAAAATCTGGCTTCTGGTGGTATTCATTTCCGGGATCAGCTTTGTCGGATACGTCTTGACTAAAGTGTATGGGTCGGAAAAGGGCATTCGTCTTACGGGTCTGCTCGGGGGCTTGACCTCGAGTACTGCCGTTACTCTTTCGGTCACTCAGCGGAGCAAGGAATGTGAGTCATTGGGAAAAACGTTTGCCACCGCGGTAACGGTCGCCTGGGCAATCATGTTTGCCAGAGTTATCGTTGTGGCTGCGGTGATTAACATGGAATTAGCTGCCAGAATTGCTGTGCCGCTCCTTGTTGCGATGGCTTTGGGCATGGGGTACTGCGCCTACCTCTATTTCAGAGAAAGAGCTTCAGGTGCCGGTGGAACCGTGGCTCTCACCAACCCGTTCAAACTGGGACCAGCGGTTAGGTTTGGGCTTATATTCACCGCAGTCATGGCCTTTGCCCGAGCTGCACACGCCTTCTTCGGCGAAACGGGCGTCTATTTCTCGAGTTTTCTGACTGGACTGGCCGATGTCGATGCGATTACGGTCTCGCTGGCGCGCCTGAGCGGCAGCGACGGGGAGTTGCCCATGAAAGTGGCTTCGGCTTCGATTGTTGTCGCTGCAATCGCAAATACCCTCACCAAAGGTCTCATTGCCCTCCTGGGCGGGTCGACCTCCTTGAAAAAAGAAATCGTCCCAGGATGGATCATGATGATGGCGGGAGCAGGGGTTACCATGGCCATTACTGTCTTCTAACAGTTTGCCTGGTGCTGTGAGGACTGGGCTCAGAATTGCTTTTTCCCTACCGGAATCATGGAAGTGAGCAGGCGTTTTCGTGAGCTAATTGTGGAGCAGGTGAGTAGCCGACAGATAGGGGCTCAATAATGGGCGAATTGGAAAATATTTCGGAAAAACGGGCGCACCTGCGTGAAATTTCCTATTTTCCTATTTAGCTCGGGCAAAAGTTCTCTCTAGCAAGGGTGATATTGTGAAACGCCGTAAGCGCAAGATTGGATTCAAGAACATACCGAATTTTCTGATTGTTGGCGCCGCTCGTGCGGGAACGACTGCGCTCTCAAGTTACCTATCCCGGCATCCTCAGGTGTACATAAGCTACATCAAAGAGCCGAAGTTTATCTCTTCGCATTTCCTCAAAGTTCCCTTACGGGGCAGGGGCGATGATTTCATCGAGAGCTTCACGATCAAAGATGTCAGAGAGTATGCCAGACTTTTTCGAGGGGTCAAAAATGAGGCTGCCATCGGAGAGGCAAGTGTCGAGAATCTCTACTATCACGATCAGGCCATTCCCGTCATTCACGACTATTTTGGTGATCCCCGAATCATCATGACACTTCGCAATCCCGTCGATCGCGCTTTTTCGGCATACAAAATGATGCTACGGGACCATCGTGAATACCTCTCTTTCGAAGACGCCCTGAAGGAAGAACCCAAGCGGATGGAGAGTAACTGGGAATTTCTCTGGTTCTACCGTGCAGTGGGCTTGTACTACGAACAGGTGAAATCGTACCTGGAGAATTTCAGCAATGTAAAGATCCTCCTGTTCGATGACCTTCAGAAAGATGCGCTCAAGTTCGTACAGGGCGTATACTCATTCCTGGATATCGATCCGAGCTTTGAACCGCCGGTCAATAAAAAACTCAATGCTTCGGTACTTGCTCGTGGCTCGATGTACCAGCTTCTGTTCCGCACGACTGCCTTGAGCGGGATTATCTACAAGTTCCTGGCACTTCGCGGAATCTCCGACTCCCAGATGCTGTCCCTTGTAGAGAAATTCCGCCACAGAAAATCCCAGCGGAAGCACATCAAGATGAATCCGGAGACGCGGGAAAAACTTCAGAAACATTTCCGGGATGACATTCTCAAGCTGCAGGACCTTATCGGCAGAGATCTTAGTTCCTGGTTGACCGTTTCGGATTCCCACGGGCAATCCGATGAGAGCGGTGACCGGAAGAAGATTATCCGCCCAAGCGAGGCTTCTGCTTCGGCAATCGGATAGAGCTTCAACCCGATGTTTTGGCTACACATGTACCAGGTCAGCAGATGAAAATTCGGGTCTACTACGAAGATACGGATTGTGGTAATGTAGTCTACTATGCCAACTACCTGAAATACATGGAGCGAAGCAGGACGGAGTTCCTGCGGGAGCGAGGGATCAACCTGGCGGGGTACCGTGATGAAGGGATTCAGTTCGCGGTTGTCGAGGTGAATCTCAAGTATCGTGCAGCGGCAAAATACGATGATCTCCTCTGGGTTGAGTCTTCTATCAGCGAGCTTTCCTCGATTACCGTAACTTTCGATAATACGATAAAAAACCAGTGCGATCGTCTGCTGGTTTCCGGCGCGATCAAATTAGCCTGTATCGGAGAAAACGGCAGAGCGACAAGAATTCCGCCGCCGATCATCCAGGCCCTTCGGGAATCCATGAAACCACCAACTATGCTTGCCTGATGCATCTCTTCAGAACCGGTCTTTTCTTCGCCGAAGCTCCGCGAAGACTTCAGGGGCCGGCATTCCCTCCAGGTTTAAAGCTTGAGCAATGACAGGGTCTCCTGAGCGGAGAAACAGATTCATCTCTTTTTCTGTTCCGATTGTTGAAGGAAGACTGCTGCCGCCTTTTCTCAGAAGTGCCTGTATCCTGTCTAAGTGATTCCTGAGAACAGGATCTCCGGGCAGGATCGAGAGGGCGAACCGAAGGTTCTCTATGGTGTATTCATGGCCACAGTAGATCTTTGTCTCTTCGGGCAAGTGCGCAAGACGATCAAGCGAAGACCACATCTGCTCGGCGGTTCCCTCCAAAAGTCGGCCGCATCCCGCAGAAAAGAGACAATCTCCGGTGAAAACAATCCGCTGATCGGGGAG
>JBEPYC010000490.1:0-3181 GCA_041641555.1 Chitinivibrionales bacterium
TGCTTTATCCTGGTCGGACTTTCGCTGCCAGGGGTAACGACTATATCATCGAAGAACACGTGCTCATCTTTTGGCGGCGCCCATTCAGATCCGCTTCCCCCGAAAAAAGTCGAGAAGTAGAAAAGGTTAACGCCCAGGTCCTCTGTGTTCCGGAACTTAGCAAATTTGAAATGAAGCATCTGTTCGCCATCGACCCATATCTTGATGATTCCGTCGCGAATCCCGGGAGTGTTCATCTGAATGAACTGCTTAATCGTATACCACTTCCCCGGTTGGAAAAAGAAATAATCCGGATGGTTTATCTTGAGATCTGTTCCGTAGTTTGTAGACATCATGTCATACAGATACACTACCAGCTGTCCATCGGCACGCCACATGTACCTCGCACTCCATCCGTCGGTGCCTGTCGGTATGTTTCCACCGGTATTACATCGCCCACCACATAATCCAGGAAGCTTTCCCCCTTTAACGAAGTCGAATCCGGATTCGAATTTGATGCGATACTCGGCGGTTGCGGCCTCGGTTTTGGAGCCAATGACGCACTTGAACTGAACCCCGCCCCCATTGGAATTCCCTGCCCCATAATTGCCTTCCGGGTAGAGTATCCGGAGTACCTTTCCCTGGGCCGGGTCATTGACAATCTTCGCCCGGTTCTGGTCGAGCCCGTTACTCCAGTTCAACCCGTTGAAATCGGACTGCATCATATTCTCGGTGTAGGTGCCGGTCGACCGGTTCTCGAAATCCACCGAAACATCGGCCCGTGCCGTAAGACCAAGGAGTAGAATCGGAATGAGTAATCTGTGGTCAAACATTGCTTTGCCTCTCATTGGACAGTGTCTCTTGAATTCAGCACACGCTTCCTTGCCTGAAGCTGGGCACGATATAGCGATTGGGGTTTCAGCTCTCCATCTCCTTGCTCGATCCACTGACGATGAGGAAGGTAGGAGAGTCCGTAGTCCTGTAATATGTGCTTATCACCAACCCCGATTCGAATTGCCTCGTCGGCTCCAATCAAGTATCCGGAGCCATAGGCATTGAGATACATTGCACCGGCTCCCCGCATGTTCCAGAACACCGGTTTGGTTGCACAGAACCAGGAGCCCTGGCTCTTATCACCGCGGTTACCGGCGGTCACCGAGTCGCCAACGATGGTAAAATTCTCGAATAAATTTTCGGTCGAAAGAAACTGGTGAAAATCAGACCGTGAACTCTCCGAGATGCACCCGGTAAACACACATCCGCTGGTGCTGTAGTGGATGGTGAAGTTGTGGCGTCCGTTCCGTGCTGCACAATTCCGAAAAAGCAGGTCATCGGAGCAGATCGGGTCGTAAAGGTACCCGTTTCCGCCCACATTTTTATTCTGCGGATCCTGCAAGGAGCAGTTTTCTATGGTGAGCCATTTGCATGCCCTGAATGCGAACCCATAGCTTTGCAGGTGAACGCTTTTGTCGTCCTTTTGGTAGCTGTTTACATTGCGGACCCAGCCGTTGGCGACATCGGTCATGGAGATTGCCGCCGCGCGATGGGTTTTTCCATTGTTTTCGGTGTCGGGACCGCGACGGAATCCAATTGACAGGTTTTCAACTCCAATATTATGAATGAACGCAGCGGAAAACACATGGGCGCCGTATTCAGTATGAAGCGCATGCCTGACGGGTTCGTCAAAAAATAGCGTGGCACCATCGACCCGACGGACTACCCGGCAGAATTTCAGGGCCGTGTTGTCGTTGGTGACAGGCCAGATATTGATACCATTGGCCCCATGGGTGCGCGCGAAATCTTCATGCGGCCATTGGCGAAGAATCAGGGTATCACCGGGGAGAAATGGGTGACCGGGTTTGAGCACGACGTGTCGGGCCTGATCCGCAACGTCTTCGGTAAGGTAATACCGCTGCGCTCCTTCGGGGTACAGAGACCATGTATCCGATTCGGGCCCATTGACCGAAAAGACGCTTTTGCGGGCGAAATCGGTAGAGTTTACGTATAGGCGTGTGGCATCGACGCCTGCTCCTCCGATTACAATACCGCTATGGTAAATCTTGATTTCATCGTGGAGCTCGAAAGTACCTGCCGAAAGCAGAAGCTTTCCGCGAAAACCGTTGCTGTCTGGCTTCCTACGTGCCAGTTTTTGAACCGCCTTGTTGATCTGTGGAGCATTGTCCCCTTGCACCGGGGACAGCTCGATCGTAGCGGAGATTTCGGGAATTGGTTCGAGTCCCGACTGGTAGCCGGCGTAGGCGAAATCAGGCAATGTGAATTGTATACTGTCCCGCTCCACGGTCACGCGCTTATAGTGATCGCCGGACTTGGGGAAAAGCTCTGATTGCCACCCATAACTGACGGTTAGGAGCGCTGCTATAGTGAGAATAACTGTGTGTACGCGATAATTCATGGTATTCATCATATCTGATTCAGGATTCTAAAGTTGAAAGGCCGACTGCCTCATCGTCGCTGGAAACGGCAGCTGGGTCTTCCCGCGGAGGCTGTTGACCAAGCTTCCTGGCGGCAAGAAGAAACGCACCGCCCACCGAACCAACGAAAAAGGAAATGAACAAAAACGGAATCTTGCTGTGATCACCGGGCACCAGAAACGTCAGTACCAGGATAAAGGCCGAGATGACGAGTGACGTAATCCCGATCGTAACCAGCTGTTGGGTATCCATTGCCCCACCGACTTCGGTTTCGAAATCAACTGGGGTCTTCATGACCCGAAAAAACTCCTTTGCCTGTTCCTTATAATCTCCCATTGCCGGGGCAAAAAGGGTGCAGGCGAAATAGGCATAAGATCCAACCAGAAAGTTGGTGAACACGATGACCGGGAACGATGAACCCACAATGAAGTTAACAACAGACATCGACAAGGCGGCGCCCAGAGAGATGAGGGCTGCCCATTGCGGCGAATTCTTGATGAATAGGCCCCAAACCATGGGAACGAGTCGTGGAATCGCGACGAGTCCCCCGATTTTCATCATGAGGCTGAAAATCCCTTTTCCTTGGGCCACTGAGAAGTAGAGCGAAAGCAGAATCACCACGACGCCGGAAAAGAGAGTGAACGCCTGGCCCACAATAAACTGAGAACGCTCGGAAATATCCTTAAAAAACAGTCCTTTGACGATATCTCGGGTGAAAATGGCAGAATTCTTATTGAGACTGGAATCCATCGAACTCATCGTTGCCGCCA
>JBEPYC010000491.1:0-3171 GCA_041641555.1 Chitinivibrionales bacterium
TGGGCTGATAGGAAAAACCGATTGCTCCGGTCAGAGGTAACTCTCCCTCAATATCTCTGCCGTAGGTGCTTAGCATTAGTCCGATATTGCGGAGAGCGATTCCCACGATAAGACGGTCGCTGGCCACGCGGTACTGTGCCCCAAGGTCGGTCGCGATTCCTGTGGCAGAGAATGAACTGGCTCCGGAGACATGCCCTTCGAGCCCATATTGCTTGTCATATAATCCTTTGATGGTTGCGCCAATCGATACTTCTTCCAGAACTTTGGCAGCCCAGGATATGCCGCCACCGACAGAATACTCACCAGGTGAAATATCCAGAAGATTGCCCCCGGCATCACGAGGCTCCTGAATGGTTCCGAATGACATGTATAAAAGGTGCAAGGCACCAACTCCCCAGTTACCACCTTCCCGGTCGACCAGAGGCATACCGTAGGCCAGGGGAGTACCCTGAACATCGAGAATTACGGGACGGTATCCCAGAAGTACCTGGCGCTTTTCAACAAATGCCAGGGCCGATGGGTTTGACATGACCCCGTACAGCTGATTGGGCATGCCAACGGCGGCGCCGCCCATTGCAGTAGCCCGAGCATCGTAGCCAAGATCAAGAAACGGGAAGAAAGAAGAAGACGCGTTCGGGTGGATGTCCTGTGCAGAAGCGACCGAGAGACCAATGGACAGAACTATCAGGATCGAAAAAACTCCATACCCTCTGCGGCAGGACGGAAAACGTAGAAAAGGCAAAAGGCTCTCCTGGCACTAACTGTAGAAATCATCCGAGGCGTTCGGGGACAAAAGTCCAATCACTCAAAAATAATTCTATCGTACATCAGGTTAAGGTAGTCATTCTGTTCAGCCGAAGCAATTTTGATTCTTCGCGGCATTGCTCCTGCAAATTCCTCGTAGGTAATGTGTGTCGTGCTGGTGCTGTCAACAGCAGAGAATCGCACTTTCTCCACTACATCCTTTTTGGAGTGCTGCACCTCGAGAAAAACTTCAGAAGGTGCACCGCCGCTGTTTGTCGGTTCTTCGGGCAACCTTCCAGTAATAATACGTACGAGTTGCGAAAAAGTGAATGGAAATGCCGGAATGAGAGTGGGAAGGGAGAGGTTGTTGTCGGAAGGTATCGGGTAGGGCGTACTGCCGACCTGATACCAAGCTCCAGTGGAATCATACCAGAGCTCAGCCACGATTCCCCCAAACGGATCGTAAACGGTAGTAGAAAATGAACTATCGTTGTTCCAGACGATCTCTGCACGGGCACGACGCCGCACGCCATCGAGAAATAACGTCAGAGTTGCAGCCGCCCGGAACGGGCGGTGAGCCCCCATATTCTCGGCATGCATCAGTGGCTTATCGGACTGAACCCCACGCACCGCCCGCGGTGAACAGCCCGGAACCACAACGCTGACCAGCAGAAAACCAAGCAGAACTACGCCGCCGGTCTGAAAAGAACGAGCGATAGTCATTGAGGCAGGCCCTGCCCGAGCTGCTGGCCTAATGCCTCGATCTTGTCGCGAATACGATCTTCATGATCGGAGCCAAGTTCGATGCTCTTTTCGTAGGCATCGATTGCGCCGGGGTTGTCGTGCTTGCGAGCCAGGATATCACCAAGATGTTCATAAATAACGGGATCGTCATCGAGTTGCTCAACAGCACGAGTGATATAGGTGTATGCTGAGTCGATCTGGCCTTGTTTGTAGAAAATCCAGGCGTACGAATCAAGGTATGCCCCGTTGTCGGGGTCCTGTTCCAGGGCCATTTCCAGAAGCACCTGAGCACTGTCCAGGTGCAGATCATTTTCGGCCCACATGTAGCCGAGATAGTTTGCCGCACCGGCATCGCCGGGGTTGAGCCGAAGAACCTCACGAAAAGCATGGGTAGCTTTTTGGATTTTGCCGCCCCGCTCATAAGCACTCCCCAGTTCAAACCAGGATTGCGAGTCGGTGCTGTCCAGATCCACCGCACGGGAAAGCGCATTTTCGGCACGCTCATACTCCTGGCGAGAGTTGAATACCGAACCAAGTATTCGCCAGGCCGCAGGATCCTCTTCTTGCGATTTTGTAAAACGCTGAGCTACCTGAAGCGCACGGTCCTTTTCCTCTGTTCTGAGATGGGTATAGATAAGGTGCCGCCATGCATCGGTATATTCTGGATTCAAAGCGATACTCTTCTCCAGCTCCATTGCAGCCAGCTGAGCGTTTTCTTTGGCGTTTGCCACCAGCCCCAGGTAGAAATGAAGCTCGAAGTCGTTTACTTCTTTTTTGAGCAGATTGTGCAGAAGCCGTTTTGCTCGGTCGTAATCCTTATTATAGTAATGAAGCATCGCCAGGGTTTTGCCGTACACAGATTCGTAGATCTCACCCTGGGAATAGAGACGTTGGTAGTACGATGCCGCCTTTGCGTAGGCTTCGCGGTTGATTTCGACCTGTGCGGCATTCCGCAATGCCTCTTCATGCATGCTATCCACAGCTATTGCCGCACTGAAATAGCCGTGCGCCTCGATGGTATCGCCCTGAGCTCGTCGGAGGACCCCCAGGGCGGTCAGCACGTCAGGGTTTTCCGGATTGTTCTGGTTCATCTTCACATAGAGGCTTTCGGCACGCTCGATTTGGCCCGCCCGAATCATAAGTCCGCCGGCTTTGATCCCGATCCGAATCGCCTCCGGCTTGAGATCAAGAAAGCGCAAGTACTTCTGGATTGCTTTGTTCGTAGCCCCTTTGGCCTCGTATACCATACCCAGGGAGTAGTATTCTTCAGGCGTTTTATCCGGAATATCCTCCAGTAGCGCTGCTGCTTCGTCGAATTTACCCATTTTCAGGTAGATCTTGGCTACCAGCCGTTTGTCATCGTCCGGAAGTTCTGCAGTCGTCCGGTTCTTTTTGATCAGAAGAAGAGCCTGGGTGTTTTTGCCAAGACCGATGTATTTACTTACCAGGATATTGCGAAGAACCGATTCATCAGGGTCCAGCTCATAGGCCATTTCGTAGTAGCGAAGCGCGATTTCATCGAGGTTGCGGCGGTCGTAATCCAATGCTTTTACGAAGTAGGATTGGGCCCTGAGAGTCGCCTGTCGGTCGCGGGTGAGCTTATGGGCAGGTCGGATAACCGGAAAGCCGCCGGTGTGAGCAGGTCCGCAGGAAGAAAACAACAGAGCCATTCCGACAATAAGT
>JBEPYC010000492.1:0-3154 GCA_041641555.1 Chitinivibrionales bacterium
GCCCGCTTCGCGATACCAAAGTATCTCTTTCGATCAAGCAGGTCGAAGAGGATCCGTGGACGACCGTCGCTGACAGGTTCACCGCTGGAACAACGGTGGAGGGTACGGTGACACGGCTGGCCGATTTCGGTGCCTTTGTTCGTATCGCTTCTGGTATCGAAGGGTTGGTGCATATATCTGAGCTGAGCTGGGGTAAGCGCATCCGTCATCCGCAGGATGTTCTCGAGGTGGGACAGCGGGTATCGGTGGCTATCTTAGAGATACACTCGGAGAAAAACGAAGTATCTCTCAGTCTCAAAGAAACGCAAGTGGACCCGTGGAGTACGATCGATCAGCGACATCCGATAGGATCGACGGTGCGAGGCACAGTAGCCAGTCAGACAAGATTTGGCTTTTTCGTGGACATCGAAGAAGGTGTCACGGGTCTTCTGGTGCACAGCAATGTCGCGCCCGAGAAAAAAAGTGAAGTCAAGGTCCAGGAAGAAATCGAGGCGAAAGTTGTCAGCATCGATAAAGAACGTCGCCGCATGGGGCTCGCCTATGGAGTAGAAACCGAAGAATCCTCGGAGGAATCGGTCCGAGAGTACATGGAACAGGCACAGGAACCGGCTGCTTCCTCGGGTTCCTTCTCGGAATTCGGTGAAGCACTTCGGAATGCAATGAAGCATAAGAAGGGATGACCGAAATGAAAATACTTGTCATCGGTGGAGCAGGATACATTGGCAGTCATGTGGTTCGGGCATTTCTTGATGGTGGAAACGAAGTCACCGTCTATGACAATCTCTCCAGCGGATGCCGCGAAAACCTCTTCCCGGAAGCATCGTTTGTCGAAGGTGACATTCTCGAGGAAAACCAACTCGAGGCTACGATGAAACAAGGATTCGATGGCCTCGTACATCTGGCAGCTTTCAAAGCGGCCGGTGAATCGATGATCAAGCCGGAGAAATATTCTGTCAATAATATTACCGGTACTCTGAATATCCTGAATGCAGCATGTGCCACTGACCTCAAGCGGATCGTTTTTTCTTCATCGGCGGCCGTCTACGGCGAACCTCAGTATCTTCCTATCGATGAAAAACATCCGCTCAGCCCGGAGAACTACTACGGGTTCACCAAGCTCGAAATCGAGCGGTTTCTCGCCTGGTACGACAAATTAAAACAGATTCGTTTTGCATCGTTGCGGTACTTCAATGCTGCCGGTTACGATGTCGATGGACGGATTTCGGGACTGGAGCGAAATCCGGCGAACCTTCTGCCGGTGGCCATGGAAGTCGCAGCCGGTATGCGTCCGAAACTCCAGATCTTCGGCGACGATTACGATACGCGGGACGGCACCTGTATTCGTGATTACATTCATGTGAATGACCTGGCCAATGCACACGTGAGCGCAATGGAGTATCTTGTTTCCCAGGATGCGAGCCTGACTGTCAACCTCGGCAGTGAAAATGGGTTGAGTGTCAAGGAAATGATCGATACGGCACGCAAAGTGACCGGGCAGCCGATCGATGCCGAAGTAGCACCGCGTCGTGCAGGTGATCCCGCCAAACTCATTGCATCGTCATCCACCGCTCAGAGTGCCCTTGGATGGAATGCCCGTCACAGCGATGCCGAGACATTGATCAAGAGCATGTGGCGCGTTTACGGAGAACTCCCTACTGGAGCGAAGTGAGCGAAGTCCGGATCGATTTGTACAGCGCGCGTATAAGCGGCGGTGCATAGATCCGCCGGGCGTACCGAACGATGTCATCGCCGGGATTTTCCTGCTTGAAAACCGAGTACAGAAACGGCTGCTCGGTTTTCGCTTTTCCGATCTTTTCGTAGAGAATGTTTCCCTCCGATGACCAGATCTGGACATGAACCGACGTGTATGCCAGGTAGGATGTCGGACGGTCGTAGTAGCTCCCGTGGTAGGTATCATTTCTCCATCCCGGGGGGCGGACGATCCTTTGCCGCACCGCGCACTCGTATACCAAAATAACAAGGTCCGTCTCGAGAGTATTGGCAAGCGAATGAATTACTTCGTTTGGCGCCCTCCCGTGCTTGCTGCCGCCTGGTTGCAGACGTGAATAGAGGGATTTTCGCATTCCCTTGATGTCTATAGAGTCGGCTGGCACATGCACCATGCGAAAGTTTTGCGACAATTCGTATCGAAGCAGTGAGTTGGCAGCATCGACAAAAAACGAATCCACTCCGAGGGAATCGGGCCCTGCGGGGGGACGGCTGCTGTCGGTCAGTCGCACATGGTCGAGAGGAATGTAAACTGCCGTATGTGGCGGAACTTTTCTGAGATGTACTTGGTCTTTATGGTATACAAGTTTTGTGCTGGAACCACAATGCGTGCAAAGGAGAAGGCAGACTGCGGATAGCGTCATCGACAGGCGAAGCAGTCCTTTGAGAACATCTGCAGGCATGCCGGCATGTAGTTTGAGGCCAGCAGTCGGGTTGAATTGAAATGGGAGTTTTTTGGGTGAACGCAATATGTTGTTCTCTCCAGGCTGCGATTCTCAATATATTATATTGCCCACTAGATAATTTGTCCAGCGTTTTCCTGTGATGGGAAGGAAAAAGAAACATGTTCAAGCATGCCGTTATCACGATCGGCATACTGCTGCTTGTGGGTGTGGGGATGTATGGTGCCTATCGTATCATACGACCCGATGCGCGCTCGGCGGCAGCAAAGGCCGAAAGCGAAGGCAACTACCGGGCAGCTCTGGACGGATATCTTACGGCATTGGTTCGACACTCGGAGCGGGTGGAGATACCAGACGTGGGAGGAGCCATGGTCGGTTCTCCCTCGGAATGGCAGGATGAAGTGGCCGAGGCTCTGGGCAAGCTGGAAAGCCACTCCAAAGCGGATACTACCTTCATGAATATTCTGTCGGCGATTGGCAGATGTACGACATTTGTCGAGCGACAGAATATGATCCGAAAAATCGAAACAGAAAAACTGAGTCGCGAAAAGTATTCGGAGGTCTGGGCAGAGACTTTTTTCCCAGAAAACGTTCCCATGCATGAAGAGCAGCAGCCGCTTATCGAGAAGGCAATCAAAAAGGACTTTTCGATGGTTACGCTTACCCCCCGGCGGGGCGGCTTTTCTTACGAAGGACATGTTGTCAATCTGGAAACCGGAACATCCACCCCGGTGAAGCTATAT
>JBEPYC010000493.1:0-3146 GCA_041641555.1 Chitinivibrionales bacterium
CTCAATGAAATGTTGCCCGTCGAATACTTCCACGTGGTGTTCACCGTACCGGCTCAACTCAACCCCTTTGCACTGAGAAACAAAAAGGTCTTTTACAATCTGATGTTTAGAGCAGTAAAGGAGACGCTTATGGAACTCTCACAGGATCCCAAACGACTCGGAGCCGACATCGGCTTCATTACCGTTCTACACACATGGGGACAGAACCTCCTCGATCATCCCCACATCCACTGCATTGTCCCCGGCGGCGGATACGACGCCGAAAAGAAACAGTGGAAATATCTGAACAGCAATTTTCTGTTCCCCATACCCGTGCTTCGTAAAATGTACCGTGGGAAGCTGATGGCCTTCTTTGTCCAGGCTGTTAAGGATCAGGACATCAATTTATGCGGAAACCTTGAGTCCTACAGGTCTCCCGGCGCTATGTCCGAGCTTGTCGACGATCTCTACCGCAAGGACTGGGTTGTATACGTTAAGGAGCCTTTTGCCTCTCCAGAAGCTCTCGTCGGATACCTCGGTGCATATACCCACCGAGTAGCAATCTCGGACAAACGGATCCAGAGTGTCGATAGCGACATGGTTTCATTTGCGTACAAGGACTACGCCGACGACGGCAAGCGAAAAAGTATGAAAGTATCGCCCAACGAGTTCCTCCGCAGGTTCCTGTTGCATGTCTTGCCACGAGGCTTCAGACGCATACGATACTATGGCTTCCTCGCTCCAAAGGCAAAGCCCGTTCGGTTCAAGCGTTGCCGAGAAGCCTTTAAACTCAAGTACACCCCAAAGAACAAAAAGGAGCGTTCAAAGTCATGTGTCGAAATTTTCAAAGAGCTTCTGGGTATCGATCTTCTCCGATGTCCCACGTGCGGCAAAGGGAATCTGATAACCGTCGGCCTGATACCCAAAACACCGAGACTGCAACTGAGTCAATGAACTGACTCACTCGGTCGGCCCCATCCGAAAAGGACTCCGTAAAGGAGGTCTGCCATAGCTCCGCTTAACCTGCCGGTAACCGGCCACTAGCGGAGCTATGGCCAAAATACCGAAAAACCCTGGATATTTCGTACCATGCGCGTTATCATATAGAAGCTATTTGCCCCGGACTCCCACAATCGCGTCTCTTCTCCAGCTATTTCGGACCCTTGCAGGCAAACACTCCCTCCTATTGAAAACCCTATAAACAAAAGCTATGCCGGCAACGCTACGCGGCTTCGTTCAACACGGTCTTTCCGAACGCCTCGGCCTCGGACGGTCAACGCGAGAATGCTTGCGGCGTTCGGAATAGACCGCTACATGTTGGCTGCTGTATGTTTTTGGCCATGCCTGCTTTCTTCTCAGGGGGGCGTTTTCCCTTCTATTTCTTTCTTGTATACTCTGGATGCTTTTCGTTCATCCACACCAGGACCTCATCCTTCAGTTCACTCACGAACTCTATCAACTCGTCCGCATCGGATTCAGTTGCTCCGCCCACATAGTCATATTCGACAATGTTCCTTTTATTTCGACAGCTGTTCAGGTAGCTGGCATCATCTTCTCTTTCAGAGCCCAATATCAACGGCAACGCCTGTAGGGTCCGATAATGAGCCAGCATCTTCTCTGGTCGATAGCCTTCCGAATATATCATAATAGTACAGAGCTTCAGGGCAGCATTGTAGGCTATCCCGAACCGCCAGTCGGCAGAGATGCCCGCCTGGCGGGCATCATGAAGATCTCTTTGCACAATTTCAAACAGCTGCTGAATTTCTTTTGCGCTCGTTTTGTGCGGCCGCAGCCAGCCGTTATTCGCCCAATCTTGTAAGCTCATCTTCACTTCCTTGTATCATCAGCTTAGGGGATTCCATAACGCTTGAGACAAAATGCTCTCTTTCCTTTATTCTTCTACCAAATTCTTCTTCCGTCATTGCATGTGGGTTAATTTCTCGACCTGTTTTCACCATGGGCTCCTTCAGCAGCTTACTCAGGGCTCGCAATCGAATGTCTCCGATAACAAACAGGTCTATATCACTCTCGGGCTTCTGCGTCCCTGCGGCTACTGACCCAAAAACAAAGGCGTACGTAACCCCTTCTACAGACAATGCATGCCGAAGCATCTCGCCAAGGCCGCTTGTCTTCATCACAAGATCATGAATAGTGCTGAAGAGCGGGTTCTGACGGTTGGCGCTGTAATAGGTACGGTTTCCGTTTTTGCGTTTAAGTACCAGCCCAAGCCTTTCAAGCTTAGCGGCTTCCTGTCGAATAGTACCAACTGCTAATCCTGATTTTCTTTGAATTTCTCGTAGATGCAGCTCGTTAGCATCTACCCCAAACAGCAGCGAAAAAAACTCAGCTCGCGCTCTGGAGGAGAGAATTTCTGAGAGAATGGTCATAAGGGCTCCTTTGTATGCTTTAAACATACAACTGTGCGGTTAAAGCATACAACAATTCTTTCTGCTTTTTCTACGCCCCCCGCTATAATCAATTCTTGCTACCATGGCCAAAAACATATTGCAGCCAACGGCCGATGCATGCTGAAGTTGCTGGAGTGAGGAACGAACGGAAGCAATTTGGGTGACGCGACAGCGGCACCAGCATGCATCTGTTGTTTGTCTGTAGCCGGCCAGTCCATTTTTTGCTACCATATTTTGTGTCTATCTTCGCGCGCTCTTCGTCTTCATGAATTTCTATCTCTGCCTTTTATTCCGCTTTTCAATCTGCTTCGCCGCTGGTAATTCTGTGAGCAGTTGCATCTGCTGAATTGCAATCTTGTTCAATCTTGTCAGTCGCTCGGGTTGCGATAGTCCTTCATGGATAAAGTGTGCGTTGAGATTTTCAAGGTTCGACAGGCATACGAGTTGATTGATATCTGCATAATCCCGAATATTCCCCTTCTGGCTAGGACTTTCCCGGCGCCACTGCTTGGCTGTCAGTCCAAATAGAGCCATATTGAGTACATCGGCTTCCGAAGCATAGACCAGGTTAATCTGCTCCTTGTGCAGTTCTTCAGGAATAAGGTTTTCTTTTATCGCGTCAGTATGTATGCGGTAATTGATCTTTGCCAAATTGCGTTTGATATCCCATCCGAGCTGTTGTAGCTCTTCATCCTTTAGGCGTTGGAATTCCTTGATGAGATACAGCTTAAACGGCGGTGAAATCCATGAGGCAAATTC
>JBEPYC010000494.1:0-3069 GCA_041641555.1 Chitinivibrionales bacterium
AAGAAGAGTTTCGGGGAAAAGACCGAAACGATGATCCCCTGAATTCCGGCCACGTCCGAATGGAAGCGCATAATTCGCTGGTTTTTCCGGCTGGAGAAATCGCCTCGATCGATGCATCGCAGGATTCAGTGCATCTCTTCCTTACTTTCATGGGACTGCTCGGTGTGTCTTCGCCGTTGCCCATCTACTTTTCCGAATATATCGCACGATTCCCCGAGAACTCAAAAGCGGTCCAGGATTTCCTCGCTGTCTTCAACCACCGTATCTACGCTCTCTTTTACCGAGCCTGGAAGAAATACGTTGTTGTCAAAGCGGGATTGCACGACCCTTTGACTGCACGAATGGGTGCTCTGGCGGGTATCGCCCCGGGAACTCCGCTGACCGAAGATCGACTTCGGTTGATCACCTACTGCGGAATGTTTGCCAGTAAAGCTCGCGGGAATGCCGGGCTGGTAGCACTGCTTTCGGATTACTTCGATGGCGTGCCGGTTTCGATTACAAACTGGGTTCCGCGGTGGGTTCCGCTGGACAATCCCCCTGGGTTGGGGACGAATGCTGTGCTTGGTGTATCGGCGGTAGCCGGCACGACCCAGTTGGACCGTGCGGGGAGCTTTCGGGTGACCATCGGTCCCGTACCACGTCGAACCTACGAAAGCTTTCTTCCGGGTACACCCAAGGTGGAAGCAGCCAAAAAGCTGATCGATACGTACTGTGCAGACCCGCTTGATTATGAAATAGAAGTACGTTTGCAGAGCACGGAGCTTATTCCAATATCCTTGGGGGAGAATCGTGCCGCACTGGGCATCAGCTCGTCACTGGGTGTATCCGAACTCAGGTCATCGGTGCACTCGGTCGTTGTTGCAGAGCGGTTCTCCCAGGTATGAATGGGCGGATGGCTGGTCACAGAGAATCGTTCTATCCATGTAATCAGGACATGGTATCGATCGCAGGTTTTGCGGAGCTGTCAGTCGAAAATCGTTAGAGTGCAGGTGGTGCTATAAAAGTGCGGCTTCGATAGGTGAGTATGTGGACATTTGGCGCTCCGGATCCAAAACGCGCCTCTTGTACTGCGACAAACTCAGTGCCGGTATACCGAAGGTAAGAGCATGGGAGAGTAAACTGGCGGAATATAGGTTCGGTTTACGGCGGTGTAGTTCATCCTGTAAAAACATGATTCTGAAAGCTCTGAAAAGAATGAAATGTCTGCCTTTTACAAAGGAGTGGTGCAGCTATGGTAACTCGCGACATCAGAAAACTGCTTGAGCGTCTCAATCCGTATTGTCAGAGGCTTCTTGAAACATCGGTTGGCTACTGTGTGAATCGTGGCCATTACGAGCTTCGTTGGGAGCATCTTTTCGCTCAGAGCCTGGATGACCAGGACAACGACATTCAGAAGATTATTGCCTACTTCAAAATCGATCTTGCAGATCTGAAAAAGGGACTGAACCGGGATTTGGAGCAGTTGCAGAGTGGCAGTACCGGAAAACCTTCGTTCTCTCCACCATTTCTGGAAGTGCTGGAACAGGCATGGACAACTGCGAGCCTTGGACTGTCGCTTCCGGCGGTGCGCTCGGGGGTTATACTCATGGCAGCGATCGAGCGGGGGCTTGTCGGAATGTCTTCGTACGCCGATGCGCTCCGGGCAGTAAGTGTACCCGTCCTTACCGAAAAATTTTCGGAAATCACGGCGGGATCAATCGAAGACGAAGGACGAAGCTCTGCGGTTGGAACCGCAGGTGCGGCATCGACAGAGGAAGGCCAGGGTGTACTGGAGCAGTTCTGTACGAATTTCACGCAGGATGCTCGTGATGGGAAAATCGATCGAATCCTTGGTCGTGATGATGAGATTCGTCAATCGATCGATATTCTGAACCGTCGGAGGAAAAACAACCCTATTCTTGTCGGGGAGGCGGGTGTTGGAAAAACCGCCATTATCGAGGGCATTGCCTTGCGTATCGCTCAGAATGATGTTCCCGATTCGCTGAAAAACGTCACTCTGTGGGGGCTTGATCTGGGGCTTCTGCAGGCGGGTGCAAGTGTAAAGGGTGCATTTGAGAAACGGCTGAAGGATGTTATCGATGCAATCAAAAACAGTCCGACCCCCACGATACTTTTTATAGATGAGGCTCACACCCTTATCGGGGCAGGCGGCTCTGCCGGGCAAAACGATGCGGCGAATCTCCTGAAGCCCGCTCTGGCCAGGGGTGAGCTCCGGACCATGGCTGCGACTACCTGGGCGGAATACCGGAAGTATTTCGAAAAAGACCCGGCGCTTGCACGGCGTTTTCAGTTAGTCAAAATCGATGAGCCCGATGAAGAAACCTGTATGACCATGCTTCGGGGAATCGGGCAAAGTTATCGTCAATATCACGGAGTACGGATAGCCGATGATGGTGTGCAGGCTGCGGTTACCCTGTCCCATCGGTACATCTCCGGCAGGCAGCTTCCCGACAAGGCCGTCGATGTTCTCGATACCGCATGTGCCCGGGTCAAAATGAGTCAGACCTCAAAGCCGGCAAGTCTCGACCGGGCCGAGCGGGCACTGGCCAATGCCGAGCTCAAGCTCGGCACGCTTCGTGAAGATCTCGATGCCGGCGTTATCCAGGACGACGAACAGATACAGGAATGCGAGGAAACGATCAGCCAGCGCAAAGAAGAAATAGCTTCGCTGACCGAAAACTGGGAGAAACAAAAAGAAGCCGCTGCAAGAATCGTTGAGCTTCAGGATAAATGCGATTCGATCCGGGAGAGTGATGGCGAAACATCAGGTGAGCTGGATACGGTTGTCAAAGAACTCAGAGGCGCGATAGCGGAACTGGAAAAAATCCAGGGTACGACGCCGATGGTGTTTCCCTATGTTTCGGCCGGGGTATGCGGGCAGGTCGTGTCGGACTGGACCGGTGTGCCGATTGGTAATATGGTCAAAGATGAAGCGGAAGCACTTTTGACACTCGAAAACAGACTTCGCGATAGAGTCGTGGGGCAGGATGATGCGCTGGTTGAAGTCGCGAGCACCATCCGCGCATCGAAAACAGGCATGCGCAACCCCGATGCCCCAATGGGGGGATT
>JBEPYC010000495.1:0-3109 GCA_041641555.1 Chitinivibrionales bacterium
GACCCGGGGCTTCAAAATGGCAACCCGAAATGTCGAGGATGCTCTGTCTGCACTGCGGATTGGCGAAGGAACCGCCCATGAGACATCGGGTATGCTTCAAAGGCAGCGTGAATTGGCGATTCAGTCTATGAACGATACACTTACCGATGACCAGAGGGCTTCATTAGATGTTGAATATCAGCAGCTTACGCAGGAAATCGAACGGTCGGCTCAGGCAAGTGAGTACAATGGTCAGGATGTCGCCACCGATGAAGGCCTCGCCTCGGGGAGTGCCCAGATTCAGGTCGGACCCAACGCGGGAGATCAGTTGTCCATGCCTGCCAACGATATGACTGCCGAAAGTCTTGGAATAGCAAACACTTCCATTGCATCGCGTGATCAGGCAGAGGCGGCCCTCGGGGCGATCGATGGAGCGATTGATCAACTCAACACCCAGCGAAGCGGGGTTGGGGCAATGATGAATCGGTTTGAATCAACGGTCAACAATCTGTCGGTAGCCGATGTGAATACACAGGCGGCCGAATCGGTCCTGAGAGATCAGGATATGGCGCAGGGGGTTGCCGATCTGGTGCGATTCCGGCTATTGCGGGATTCGGGAACGTCGGCATTCAGCAGATTCGGGGAAATCAGTCAGAATCATCTCCTTGCTCTTCTGCAGGGATAAAGTACTGTAAAATAAGGCATTATGATGCTTTTTCAGCCTCGAAAACAAGCCGGTTTCTCCAATTGCCACACTGCAGGGAAGGGCTGGTGTAGTAATCTGAAGTGGATAGCTTTGAGTGAGGGGTTTTATCCTCTTTGCGCAACACCTTTAGGAGGACGATAGCGGTAGAAAAGATCGAGTAATCATATAAGTTGTTGTAAGTATAAGGGTTACATGGAAGTGCTGGATCTCACGGATGAGAACCATCGTGAGGATTGTCTGCGCATTTCCGTGTGACCCTTTTTGTGTTGAGTATTTATGTATCTCTTTGCAGGTCAGTGACTTATGAAAAATTCTATGCCGGCAATAGCCACCCATTACCGCCAGATGCAGATAGGAACGGCATCTCATTCGAAAGCAATCTGCATGCTTCACCAAAGATGCATGCAACTGATAGAACTGGGAAGGCGCAACCCCGGGGAGCAACGGGAGAATCTGGACAAAGCCCAAAACATTCTCGCTCAGCTTCAGAGAGTTCTCGACAAGAACGATGAAGTCTCGGAGAGCCTCTTTCTTCTCTACGATTATTGCTATGCTCTCCTTGAACGTGGAGCACCCAATGAGTGTCGCAACGCGCTGACCATCATTCGCCACCTGACATTCACCTTTCGCGCCCTCTCCCGACGAACATGACACCACGGCTCCCCACGTTCGTGCTGAGCCTCCAGTCGATATGCGGCACCGGCTCTCACCGCTGCTGCTGCCGCGATTTCCAGCGGCTCATACCACAACTCCCGATTTTTCTACCTGCTCAATTCCTTATATCTCTTCTCCGTATACAGTAGTGCCTTGTTCTGTCTCAACGGTGTGTTTATATAGGCATTCTGCGGCTTCGGAATGTAGACTTTAATAATGCGCTCGAGAATGCGCTCGAGCTGTGCACGCTGCCGGGAAACCGTTTGAAACCCGTCACGAGGCAGAAAATGTCCCAATCGGTATCGTAAGAGCGCCTTTTTCGGGTAGATGTCTTCGGTTGGCGCTCTACTTGCTGAACGTATGCTTTTCGGTCTGGAGCTGGGGTCCCAACGGTACACCTTGAGATATCTGTAGTTCTTCGAAAATGGGAGAATTGTGTTGAAAACAATGGTCGCTTACCCGCTGATAGTCCTGGTGTCGCTTTTCTGTACAAACATCGATGCTGCCTCTGCAAGAAAAGTTGGTTCTTTCTCGATGGCCAAACGGAAAGCCCCGGGCAACAGAGACGTTTTGTCTTTTCCCCCCGGCAAGGAAAATCATCGCAAAACGACCCGGCTACTGGCCGTGGTGGAGTCTTCATTCGATGAGGCGGGCTTGAAGGGCCTGGGTGCGCGTCTTATCTCCCGGTCGGGAAACATTGTGTCGATCGAGGTTTCACGAGAACAAGCCCCTTTTGTATCGGAAATCGAAGGTGTTCGTCGTGTCGAGTTCCCGCGTGAGCTGTATCCCACGATGGATTCTGCTCGGTCCCAGACCGCACTGGACTATGTCCATGGTGAAAAACTCAGCAACCTTCCTCGTTCCTATACCGGCAAAGGCGTGCTCATCGGCATTCTCGATACTGAATTCGATCATCAGCACGAAGCGTTTCTCGATGAATTCGGGTCCACGCGCTTCATTGGTATCTGGGATCAGCGGGATACCACGCGGGATGAGCGTAATCCGTACCGGTACGGTGTCATAAAGATGCAGGAAGACCTCAACAAGGATCCGGATTTTGCAGTGTCGGCCAACCTTCATGGTACTCATATGGCTAATTCCGCAGCCGGTTCCAGCGTCTCAACGAACTTTCAGGGTGCTGCCCCGGGGGCAATGATCGCCGCTGTGCGATATGCGGGAACTACCAGTGAGTTATTCGATGGACTGCAGTGGATTTTCGGTCTCGCCGATTCTTTGAATGTGCCGTGCGTGATCAATATGAGTATCGGTGTGGCCAGAGGTCCTCACGACGGCACCTCGATTCTGGATGTCGCAATCGATGAGATAAGCGGTCCCGGGCGCATTATCGTGGGAGCTGTAGGCAACGATGGGGGCAGTAATGGTCATGTATCGTTTGAGCTGGGGCGCGGAGATGCGAAAGCGTTTTGGCTGACGACCAGGTCCTATCAGTTGGATCCACTCGATGAAAACAGTGTGCGGGGATATTCGGGAGCAGATATCTGGGGGGAGCAAAACAAGTCGTTCAGTGTAAGCTGTCTCGTGCTGGATACTTCGACGATGCAGTATGTGCAGGGGAATCAGACCTTTTCGACTTCGACGACAGGCTCTTTCGTTCCCGATACGATCGTTCGTGTCGGGTCGGGAGGGGAGCCCGATACTGCAATTATCCAGATGATGGTAGAGCGGTCAAGCAATCTCAATGACAAGGCCCATGCGCAGGTCTATTTCTTCGCCAATAATCCCGATCTGTTTCTGGGGATCAGAATCTCG
>JBEPYC010000496.1:0-3107 GCA_041641555.1 Chitinivibrionales bacterium
GTCATCGGCATCCTTGATAAGGTCCTTAGAAAGCGCATCGGCTGCCGCTAATCGGAATAACTCCTCTTTCTTACTCACGTCCGGATTCAGAATGACCGAACCGCGCGAAACAAATTCCCTAAGCATGGCGCATCCTCTTTGGTTCGAAAAGTTTGACCAGAGCAAATGGGGTCACAAACGAAGAAACTATTACCAGTATGACGGTTGCGGTAAACGCACTGGGATCCAGGACCCCGGGTGTTCGCATCCCCAGCGAGGCAATAACCAGCGCAACTTCACCGCGCGGGACCATACCGAAACCTATCGCCATAGAGCTTCGGGCAGTATAGCCCGAAACGCGGGCCAGCAGCCCTGACCCCGCAATTTTCCCTGCAATGGCGAATATGACGAAAAGAGTAATGAACGTCCAGTTGTACGTTCCCTCTTTAAGGTCTATTTGCAACCCGATATAGATAAAGAAAAGCGGAACGAAAAACGAATGTCCGATGATTTCCATGGCTTCACGCACCGATTCCCGCAGCTGGGTTCTTCCGATGAAAAGGCCCGCAAGGTAGGCTCCGGTGATAGCAGCGATACGGGAGTACTCTGCGGTTCCCGCAAAAAGAAACATCAGCGATAACGCAACCGCATTGCTGGCCATGGGGACATTCATGCGCTTGGAGAGGTTCATCACAAACGGTACCAGAAACCATCCAATGCCGATTGCAGCAACCAGATACCCACTCATCAGAAATATTGCCTTCGCCACTTCCCCTCGGTCACCGCTGATTACAGCCAATGTGACAGAAAGTATAATAATTCCCATGACGTCATCGATTATGGCAGAGGTAAGAATCGTTGTCCCTTCGGGCGACTGAAGCTTCTTGATTCCCATAAGAGACATCACCGATATGGACACCGATGTGGCCGTCAGTATTGTCCCGATAATCATCGCTCGATTCACGTTGCCGGGAGAAAAAAGCAGAGATAGTCCAAAGCCAAGCCCAAAGGGCAGGATTACACCCCCGATTGCAACCAGCAGAGACGCCTTTCCTGCTCTGACGAAGGTATGGAGATCGGTTTCGAGACCTGCCAGGAATAAAAGAATGATTACCCCGACAATGGACATGAAATGAACCATCTCGAAAGCCATGTGCCTGGGGAGTGCCTCGGCCAGATCATGCACTGCCTGGCCTTCCTCGAAATGCTCCAGCAGGTGCTCGTGGATCGTGGAAGGTGTATAATCCCGGGGGGCGACAAGCCCGGTCACCGTCGGACCCAGGACTATGCCAAGAAGAATCATACCCACAACCGATGGAAGATTGATCTTTCGGCACAATACCGAGACGATTTTGCTCGAGAGAACAAGAAATCCAATAATCAGTAAGGAATACATTTGTTGCAGAAACCTTGGTGTCTGGGGTTGCTGATTTTGGGCACGCGGTGAAGTAATACGTTCATTCTCAGAAGGTGAAAATACATGCCCCAGATGGCCGTTCACCACCCCAAGTTGGCAGAGGTTGTTTTACTTTGCAACGCGGGATCAGACAAGTTGTTTCAAAATGGACCATCACAGCCAGGGGGCAACAACGCATACTAGGATAAGAAAACTTGTAACCTATTATAAATAAGGTATTTATGAAAGACATCGGTGTTTGGCACGCGGTATGCTTACCTCTTTAGTCGAAAGGATGAGAGCTTAGGATTCCGAAAAACGTGAGGGAGGAAAAAATGGAAAAGAGAAAAGTCGTCGATAAGCGCAGCATCAGACTCGAAAAGGTTCTTCGAGACGACTTTATCCCGTTCTTCGGAGGTCGCCCCCGACGAGAGAAAGTAATCGGCTCCGAGGATCAGACAAATCTTCTGATAGCACTGAATACAAGTTCCTCTGTTGAGGATTTTATCAAAAAAGTCTAACAACTAAACGTCACCCCAAAAAAGGAGGTTGTCATGTCAGCCTTGATTCGTTACCAGAACCCAATCTCGAGTCTTCTCGATGAATTCTTCAATGACTCCTTCAGTTTGACCGGACGTGATGTCTCCGGTACGACGTGGCCGAACGTGGATATCGCTGAACAGGAAAGCTCTTACGTGCTTCGTGCGGATCTGCCCGGCATGAAGAAGAATGATATCAAGGTGGAAGTCGAGAATGGTGTCCTGACAATATCGGGAGAGAAACGCGATGAGCGCAGCACCGAGCGGGACAGGTACTCTCACTATGAACGAAGCTATGGGCGGTTCAGTCGAACCTTCTATCTGCCTGAGCACGTGGACCAGAACGGCATTGAAGCGCGCTACACCGATGGAGTTCTGGAGTTGGAGATGAAGAAGGCCGAGAAGGCAAAGCCCAGGGCAATCGAAGTCAAAGTGAAATAAAGCGTTCTCATTGAGGAGATCCCTCAGGAGGGCCGGATGAAAGTCCGGCCCTTTTTATATTTATGCTTGAGCATGTGATTTCAGAAGAATTGTGCGAGCCGCTGAAATACGGTTGATTCTGACCGGAAATGATTGTAAAATCAGGAAAAGCAACCCTTTATCCGATCATCCAACATCAACAGATTACCCGGTATTGCATGGACAAACGCTACGTCATCGAGCGGGTTCGATCAGACCTTAGAAACGAGATATATGAGCTGATGACCCATCCGGGGTACCATTCTCTGGAAAAAGAACTCACCGAGTCTCTTCTGAATGCGCACGCTCTCTATCAGGAACTCAGACGGTATTCGCTCAACCGTGATATTCCATTCGAAGAAAGAGAAGAAAAGAAACAGCTTTTTGCTTATCTGGTGTATCGGGAAATGAATTCCCAACTTGGAGGTTTCCATTTCGACCGGTACAAGAGCTTCTCTTCGGGTGAGCAGCAGGATCGTTTGCTGGGACAGGTGCTTGATGCGTACAGTTTTGACACATTTCTTCTTAACTACAACTCCTACCTGTGTTATGCCGATGAACCTGATTTTACCGATTTTGCGATGAGCAGGCAGTTTCGAAATCTCGAGGACTGTATTACTTCGGCAATGAAGAAAAACACCGTCATTCCTGCATTGTCCCGGGCGATAGCTCAGGACATTGTCGATGCTCTCCAGCTGGATGACAACTATACCTATCTCAGAGTGAGCCCCGAA
>JBEPYC010000497.1:0-3103 GCA_041641555.1 Chitinivibrionales bacterium
TTGAAGAACCGACGCAAAAGAGATGTCGTGCTTGGCAAAAATAGACGTAATGGTTGCGAGTACTCCCGGCTGGTCACTGACAGTGATGCAGAGATAGTAGCGGGAATCGATATCGCTCAGGGGTTTCACGGGAAGCTGGCTCGAAGGGCCGTAGAATCCCATTGGGATGCGAATCGGGGAATTCGCTTTGAGGTTTCGGGCGATATCGACGATGTCGCCCACAACTGCCGATGCAGTTGGCATCTCGCCGGCGCCACGTCCGTAAAGGAGCATATCGCCGACAGCATTTCCGTGCAGCCACACCGCATTGAAAACATCCGATACCGATGCCAGAATGTGGTCGCGGCGAAGCATCGCGGGATGCACTCTTACGTCGATTGGCTCATCGGGACCGCTCCGTTCCAGTACCCCGAGCAGACGAATACGATACCCCAGCTCCTCGGCGTACTCGATATCATCGGGGGTGACACCCGTAATTCCCTCGATACTGATTTTGTCGAAGGGTAAATAACCTCCGTAAATGAGCGATGCCATAATGGCGACTTTGTGTCCCGCATCGCCGCCTCCGATATCCAGAGAGGGATCGGCTTCGGCATATCCCTTTAGTTGGGCCTGTTTGACTACCTCGTCCAGTGGCGCGGGGTTAGTCTCCATCTGAGAAAGTACGTAGTTGCAGGTGCCGTTAATGATAGTTTTCAGGGAGTGTATTTCATTGGCCACCAGCGATTCCCGCAGGGTTTTTATCACCGGCATTCCGCCGCCAACCGCTGCTTCGAAATACACCGATTTCCCTTCTCTCTCGGCAGCCTCGAATAACTCGGGCCCCGATTCAGCGACCAGGGCCTTATTGGCGGTGACGACATTCTTGCCGTTTTTGAGTGCTTTGAGTATGACCTCTTTTGCAAAGCCGGTCCCACCTACCAGTTCGACAACGATATCGATCCCCGGATCATCGAGGACCGCCTCGGCGTTATCGACACAGCGTGTGCCCTCTGTAGGTAGGTCGGCAAAACGAGACGTGTCCTTATCCGCAATTGTTTTCAACTGAATGGGGAGACCCAGTTTGTCGTTGAAAAAGGAACGTTGCCCCTGAAGGAGTTTGGCGACTCCGCCACCGACGGTTCCGGCGCCGATCAATCCAATGTTGATCTGTTCCATAGTAATCCTTTCTTACCGGCGCTTTTTTCTGCTCGGGTATGCACTCGCAAGTTGAGCCAGAGCACTTCAGCTTACGGCGAGAACGGTCCGGAGGCAAAAAAACTGGACAGCGAGGGGGTTTGCGCGGTGTTACTCTTCGTTAAACTTGTTTGCAAAGAGTTTAGCGAGTTCCTCCACTGCATCAGCTTCATCGGCCCCATCGGCCCGAATCGTGATTTTGGAATGCTGTGCCGCCGCAAGCATCATTACGCTCATGATACTTTTGGCATCGGCACTCATGCCCTCCTTGTCCAGCCATATACTGGACCGGAAGTTCTTTGCCGCCTGAACTAAAAGTGATGCCGGGCGGGCATGAATCCCCAGAGAATTGTCTACTGTGACCTCGCGTTCCAACATGAACGTTATCTGCTTTTCTTGAATCCGAGCTTTACGCGTAATTTCAGGCCGTCTTGTTTGACCTCATTTACCAGTGTATCTACATTTGCAATCGACTTTTTCAAATCCCGGTAGAAGGTCTCATCTTCAATGAGCATCCCCAGTGAGCCTTCTCCGTTTTCAATAGATGTGAGCATTGTACGCATTGAAACCAGCACCGAGTCAAGGCCATCGGTTATCGCCAGTGCTTCGGTGGTGAGGTCCGATCCGTTCTGAACGATCGCATCGATGCCTTCACGGTTCTTTTCGACCACATCCTGGAGTTCGACCGAAACGGTATGGAGGTTATCGATAGCATTCTCGATATCCCCTTTATTGTCCTGGAGCATGGATTCAGCCAATACGGTTACTCGATCCAGCCGACCCAGGATATCCTGGAATACCCCCACAAAAGCCGTATCTCCCACGGTCTGGTCCACAATCTCGGCCATTTCGCCTACCAGCACCTGAACATCACCCAGTACCGTACCAACCATGCCCATTGCTTCACCAATGCCTGGATCGAACGATCCATGAATATGCTGAGGCGTACTACCCTTGGAAGTAGGCTTGTACCGGGAGCCTTTTGACGAAAGATCGATGCCGATCATTCGCTCGCCCAGCAGGCCGATGTTCCGGACGACTATATGCGAAGAATCGGTAAGAGGAATACTCTTATCCAAACGAATCGTTACCGCAACGCTGTCTCCCTGTAACCGGATACCACCGACAGACCCTTTTTTAACTCCCTCAACCGTTACCGGGTCCCCCATCTGCAGGGTACCTATATTCGGGAACAGGACTGTATAGTTCACCAGACTCTGGGTAACCTTCAGGTCCTTGAGCCAGAGAACACCACCTATCAGGATCAGGAGTGAGATCAGGATGGACCCACCAACTATCAGGTCCATTTCGCTTTTCTTCACCGTTTGAGACCTTTCGCGTATATACAACCGACACGCGCACAGTTCTAAAACAACACTGGCGCAACCAAAGAAATTAAATTCTGGGCCTGCAGCATCGCAGGATTGGAGGTGAGAGGGACAGCTGAATCGTGCAGTTGATGCAGAACAAATGAATCTTTCTGCGGAAACAGGCGGGGTAGTACGCCGAATACCCCGCCCTGAACAAATAGAGGTTTTTTATCCTGAATCGGCCTGAACGCGCACGCGGCCCTTAATCCAGCTTCAGGAAGTTTTTCAGTTTTCGGATAACCAGGAGCGCTTCGGGCCCCGATACTGTCTGGTTCAATCCGAATTCACCATTTATCTTGGCATCCATGATTCCTCGATCGGCCGAAGTGCAGACTGCATTGTAGGCAGGATGCGAAGGGTTCACGTCAGGAAATCTGCTTTCAGTATCACCGATATGTTTGGTGGCAATGTTTTCATCTCCCGTGATCGCAATGATTGCATCCTCGACCATCATGGCATATTCTCCCCGGTTTACCATTTCGTCGGGATGGAACGTGTGATCGGGGTATGGTTCCAACCCCCTGATTTTAAGTTCCACAATATCCATTACGAAATTC